>JBOGFV010000315.1:0-7411 GCA_050743525.1 Acidimicrobiales bacterium | reverse complement strand
CCCTGGACACGTCGGCTGCGAAGGTGAGGACGCGGGTCCCCTCGGGGGCGTTCTCGAGGGCCAGATCCTTGGTCTCGGCCATGGGCTCATCCGAGACGTCACAGGTCGCCACGTGGCAGCCCTCGGCGGCGAGCTTGCGCACGAGCTCGCGACCCATTCCGGTCCCGCCGCCGGTGACGACGGCGATACGCCCTTCGAAGCTCTTCATGGTCCGCCCCTCCCGACGGACGCACCCTAATGCGGTCCGACATGACGCTCCCGAGCCACCCGTGCAAGGTTGCAAGCGAGATCCGTCTCGGACAATCGAGGCCATGGATCTGCTCCCTTGGGCCTCTGCCCTTCCCCAAAGCCCGCCTCGGCCTTGCCCGACCCTGCGAGTGATCTCGTGGCCCGATCCCGCATCCGAGGGGCTCGGGTTCGACCCGCGGTCGCGCTACACCGAGCGCTTCTGGCTCCCGGTGCTTGGCCCGTCAGGGGTCTGGCTGCTCCGGCGCTTGGCCGACGGTCTGGAGGACGAACCCGACGGCTTCGAGCTCGACCTCGACGACACGGCCCGGGCGCTCGGGGTCGGGACCTCGTCGAGCCGGCACTCGCCGCTCCAACGTGGGATCGCGCGGTGCGTCCGATTCGGGCTCGCTCGGCGGCCGGACGAGCGGCACCTGTCGGTCCGACGACGCCTGCCCCCCGTCGAGCGTCGTCACCTCTTTCGGTTCCCGCTCGACCTCCAACGCCAGCACCGCAACTTTGTCGACAGTGATCCGGGCGCCGACGAGCCGTTACGCCTCCGTCGCCGGGCCAGGCTCGTCGCGCTCGACCTCCGTGAGCTTGGTGTCGACGACGCGTGCATCGAGCGACACCTCCTGCGTCGGGGCGTGCACCCGGCGACCGCCTTTGAGGCAGCCCGCTGGGCCTGGTCGCCGGCCGGCGTCGACGACCGCGCGCTGGTGACCGAGGGTCAGGCCGTCGTCGGAGCTGGATGAGCCCGACAGGATACGAGGGTCCTTTCGCTCAACGCGGGCCCTCCGGGCGAGGTGACGATCGATGGGCAGGCTCGACGCTCCAACAGTGAAAGCCTCGGCACGAGAGCGACAAGGTCAGGTCGAGAGCGAGTCGATCCATGAGATCAGCGTCTCGCTGAACAGCGACGGATCCTGATCGTGCAAAGCGTGCCCCATGGTCGGCAGGGACACGTATTCGATCGCGCCGCCCCCGTTGGCAACGAGCTCTCGCACTTGCGCTGCTTGCAGGTCAGACGACGCGCCGAGCAGCGTGCCGGACTTCTCATCGATCGCGCGGAAGTGGTGGGTGAATAGGACAGGCACCCGAACGGCGGAAAGCATTCGGTCGTGGCGGCACCCCTCGGTCCAAAAGGCTCGGCCCCACTCCGGGTCATACTCCTTCAGATTCTGAGGGGGTTGGTCGCCGCCCCCGAACGCGGAACCGACGACCTGGAGAGGCGGCGGCAGCGCCGTGCGCATGGCGTCGGACAGACCGTCCCAGTCCCCGACGTTCCACTGGTCGCCGAGGTACCGGCTGAAGAGCTCGAACACGGGGCCAATGGTCTGGCGGATCCCCGGCCCCACGCTCGGAACGAGCTCGGAGGAGAACAGCGGTGGGTCTTCGTAGTGGGCCGCCAGCACCTGGCCGGGCTTGGCGTAGGCCGAGAGCCATGCCGACAACACGCCACCAGAAGACAACCCCGAGACGTAGGTAGGACCGCCGATGACGCCGTCGATGAAGCGAACGAGGTCGTTGCCCATGAGATTCAGCGTGTATCGCCCGGGCGTGCGGGTCGACCGACCTTGCCACCGCGTGGACGCGGAAGCGTTCGGCCAGGATCGGGATCACCTTGGCGTAGCCCCACCACGACTCGGTCTGGCCCGGGATCAGCAGCAGTGGCGGGCTGGCCGGGTCGCCGTCGACGACGTAGTTGAGCTCGACCTCACCGGTGTCGAGCAACCTCTCCTCGTGGCCATGATCCACGTACGTCGCCTCTGGAGCATGCGGGCCAAAGGCATTGGCATAGGCACCCATTCGATCGACCTCCTCCGTCGAAGATCAGGACGGAGAAGGCCGGTAGTCCCGCAAGAACTCCAGGAGGGTGCGGACACCGAACGCGGTGCCCCCCTTGGTGAGGTACCCGGATGTCTCGCTCGCGCGAGCTGGGCCGGCGATGTCGAGGTGGGCCCACGGCACCTCGCCGATGAACCGAGCAAGCAGGAGCGCCGCCGCGATGGACCCGGCCTCGCCGGCCCGACCCATGTTCTTCATGTCGGCCACCTCCGAATCGATGTGGTCGGCGTACTGCTCCGGGAGTGGCATCGGCCACAGTGGCTCGCCGGCCGAGCGCCCTGCTGTCTCGAGCGCGTCCTTGAGCGCCTGGTGGTTCCCGAACAGCGCCCCGATTCCCCGCCCGAGCGCGACGACGGCCGCGCCGGTCAGGGTGGCCACGTCGATGATGGCGTCAGGCTCCATCTCCGCGGCGAGCGAGAGACCGTCGGCGAGGACGAGACGGCCCTCGGCGTCGGTGTTCAGCACCTCGATCGTCGAGCCGTTACGAGCGCGGAACACGTCGCCGGGCTTCACCGCGTTGGGGCCGGGCATGTTCTCGGTCACCATGGCGATCGCGCTGACCCGGATCGGCACGCCGAGCTCACCGCAGGCCGACAGCGCTGCCATCACGATCGCGGCCCCGCTCATGTCGGTCTTCATGGTCGTCATGCCGTCAGCAGTCTTGAGGGACAGGCCACCGGAGTCGAACGTGATCCCCTTGCCCACCAGCACCACGTGCGGCGTGTCTGATCCACCCGGCGGTTCGTAACGGGCCAGCACCATCCGGGGCGGCTGGGACGAGCCGCGCGCGACGGTGAGGAGGCCGCCCAGCCGCTCGGCCTCGGCGCGCGACTCATCCCACACCTCGACGCTCACGCCGGGACGACCGTCCAGGCGAGCCGACACCTGGGCTGCGAACTCGGTGGGGTTGAGGTCGCTCGGCGGGGTGTTGACCAAGTCACGCGCAAAGCACACCGCGTCGGCCGTGGCGGTACCCCGCTCGACCGAGGCGCGCAACGCGTCGCCGTCGCCGTCGGTGACGAGGAGGACTCGGGCCAGGGCCTCGGGCTGTGGCTTCGTGCGGTAGGCGTCGAACCGATAGGCGGCCAGCTCGGCTCCTTCCGCCAAAGCGTCCCCGGGCGAGTCGGCCGGGACCACGAGGGCCGCGTCACCCCCTTCGCCGGCCGCCCGCACCAGCGCCGCGGCGCCCCGCCGCCAACGGTCGGCGTCCAGACCCGCGGCGTCGCCAAGACCGATCGCCACCACTCGGTGTCCCTCGGCCGGCGCCAGGCGCATGACCTGGCCCGGCTTGGCCGTGAACCCTTCGCGAGCGCACTCGGCGGGGTCGAGGGACGCGGGGACGCCGAGCCCGGCGGCCGACCCGGGCAGGCCCGGGAGAAGGGTGGGACCCGGGCCGCCCTCTCCCGACATCGCGAACGCCGCGACCGTCCGGGCCGATGACGCGCCCTCTGCCTCGGTGACCTCAACCGACAAGCCCATCACCGCTCCTTCTTCTTGCGTTCGCCACGGGCCTCGAGGTGCTCGTCGCCCTCCTGCCAACGGGCCATGGTCCAGAGAAGGTCGGAGAGGCGGTTGAGATAGGCGGTGACGAGCGAGCCGGCGATGGGCTCGGCGACGGCGACCCGCTCGGCCCGGCGCACGGCCGTCCTCGCCACGTCGAGGGCGGCGGCCCGTCGATTGGCTCCCGGAATCACGAACTCGGTCGGCATCTCGGTCCGTTCGCCCAACCCGTCGATACGTGCCTCCAGGGCATCGACCATCCCCGGGGTGACGAGCGAGGTCCCGGCGACCAGCTTGGACCGGTTCTTGTCGGCGGTGGCGACCTCGGCCATCAGCACATAGAGGTCGCGCTCGATCGCAACCAGGAGTCCGTCGAGCTCCGACCCCGACTCCGACTCGGCCCTGGCCACCCCGAGGGCGGCCTGGGCCTCATCGACTGCTCCGTTGGTCTCGATGCGGGGGGAGTTCTTGGCCACCCGTCCGCCGAAAAGCAGTCCGGTGGTGCCGTCGTCGCCCTTGCGCGTGTAGATGCGCACGGTTGCGGATGCTACCGGGGGGCCCAGGTACCCTGGAAAGCCAATGCCCGCCTCCGACGTGCCCTTCGGCCGCCTGGATCCGTCCTCGTCGAGCTACCTCAGCGCGCTGAACGAGCGCGTGGTGATCTTCGACGGCCCGGCCGGGACGAGCTTCCAGGCGCTCGGCCTGGGCCCCGACGCGTTCGGGGACCCCCACCTGGAGGGGTGCTACGAGATCCTGGCCATCAGCTCGCCCGAGCTGGTCGAGCAGCTCCACCGGTCGTTCCTGGACGTCGGGGTCGACGTCATCGAGACCAACACCTTCGGGGCCTTCTCGGTGGTGTTGAACGAGTACCAGATCGCCGACCGAGCCCGCGAGATCAACACGGCCGCGGCCCGGCTGGCCCAGCGGGTGGCCGAGGAATACCGGACGCCGGAGCGGCCGGTGTGGGTGGCCGGCAGCATGGGCCCGGGCACCAAGTTCGCCACGCTCGGCCAGATCACCTACGACGACCTGTCGGCCGCCTACCAGGAGCAGGCGCTCGGGCTCCTGGAGGGCGGCGTCGACCTCCTCGTCGTCGAGACCGTCTACGACCTGCTGGGCGCCAAGGCCGCGATCAACGGGGCCCGCTCCGCCATGGCCACGCTCGGGGTCCGGGTCCCGCTCCAGGTCCAGGTGACGATCGAATTGACCGGCCGCATGCTCCCCGGCACCGAGATCGGGGCCGCCCTGACCACCCTCGAGGCCATGAGGGTCGACGTGGTCGGGCTCAACTGCGCCACCGGGCCGGCCGAGATGGGTGAGGCCCTGCGGTACCTGTCGGCCAACAGCACCGTGCCGATCTCCTGCCAGCCCAACGCGGGGCTGCCGTCGGTGGTCGACGGGGCGATGCACTACGACCTGTCCCCCGACGAGCTGGCCGCCCACCACCACCGCTTCATCACCGAGTTCGGGGTCCGCGCCGTGGGCGGCTGCTGCGGGACGACCCCGGCGCATCTGGCCGCGGTCGTGGAGCGCTGCGCCAAGGCGGAGCCGGCCGTCCGGACGCCCACGCCCGAGCCCGCCGCGGCCTCGATCTACTCGGCCATGCCGTTCCATCAGGACACCTCGTTCCTGGTGGTCGGCGAGCGGGCCAACGCCAACGGGTCCAAGCAGTTCCGCGAGGCGATGCTCACGGCCGACTGGGACACCTGCGTGGCCATCGCCAAGGACCAGGTCAAGGAGGGCTCCCACCTGATCGACCTGTGCGTCGACTACACCGGCGCCGACGGCGTGGCCGACATGGAGTCGCTGGTCAGCCGGCTGGCCACCCAGTCGAGCGTGCCGGTCATGGTCGACACCACCGAGGGCCCGGTCGCCGAGACCGCCCTCAAGTGGCTGGGCGGGCGGCCAATGCTCAACTCCGTCAACCTTGAGGACGGCGACGCGCCGGGCACCCGGCTCGACACCTTCTTGTCGCTCGCCCGTACCTACGGAGCGGCCGTCGTGTGCACCTGCATCGACGCCGAGGGCCAGGCTCGCACGGCCGAGTGGAAGCTGCGGGCGGCTCAGCAGATCGCCGAGATCGCCATCGGCCGCTACGGCCTCGCGCCCGAGGACCTCTTCTTCGACCCGCTGGCCCTGCCGCTGTCGACCGGGATGGAGGAGAGCCGCCGTGACGGCATCGAGACCCTGGAGGGGATCCGCCGGATCAAGGCCGAGCTGCCCGGTGTCTCGACCATCCTCGGGCTCTCGAACGTCTCGTTCGGCCTCAACCCGGCCGCCCGCCAGGTGCTCAACTCGGTGTTCCTGCACGAGTGCGTGGAGGCGGGCCTGGACGCCGCGATCGTGCACGCGTCCAAGATCCTGCCTCTCTCCAAGATCGACGAGCGGGTCCGCGAGGTGTGCCTCGACCTCGTCTACGACCGGCGCCGGGACGGCTACGACCCGCTCCAGGAGCTGCTCAAGCTGTTCGAAGGGGTCTCGATCGCCACCACCACCGCCGACGAGTATCTCGACTGGCCCGTCGAGCAGCGCCTCGAGCAGCGGATCGTCGACGGCAACCGGACCGGGCTGGACGGCGACCTCGATGAGGCCCTGGGCGGGGGCCACCAGGCGTTGAGCATCATCAACGACTTCCTGCTGGCGGGGATGCGCACCGTTGGCGACCTCTTCGCGTCGGGCGAGATGCAGCTGCCCTTCGTCCTGTCGTCCGCTGAGACGATGAAGCAGGCCGTCGCCTTCCTCGAGCCCCACATGGAGCGGGCCGACCAGGGGGGCAAGGGGACGATCGTGCTCGCCACGGTGAAGGGCGACGTCCACGACATCGGCAAGAACCTGGTCGACATCATCTTCACCAACAACGGCTACGAGGTCGTCAACCTCGGGATCAAGGTCGGGGTCGGCGAGTTGATCGCCGCCGCCGAGGAGCGCAAGGCCGACGCGATCGGCATGAGCGGTCTCCTGGTGAAGTCGACGCTGATCATGCGGGACAACCTCGAGGAGCTGAACGACCGCGGGCTCGACCGCATCCCGGTCCTGCTGGGCGGCGCCGCACTGACCCGCACCTATGTCGAGCGCGACCTTCGGTCGGTGTACTCGGGCCGGGTCTTCTACGGCCGCGACGCCTTCGAGGGTCTTCGCACGATGGACCATCTCATGGAGATCCGAGACGGGGCCGAGGACCCCGAGTTCGGGCGGACGATCTCGGAGCGCCAGGTCCCGGCTCGCTCCGGGTTGACCGTGAAGCCGCGACCCGACGACGCCCCGGAGCGCTCCCCCGAGGTGGCGCTCGACAACCAGGTCTTCACCCCGCCGTTCATCGGCAGCCAGGTCGCCAAGGGCATCCCCATCGACGACATCGCCGAGTACCTCAACCTGACCGCACTGTTCCGCAACCAGTGGGGTTTCCGGCCCGACAAGCAGAGCGCCGAGACCGACCCGGAGTTCAAGGAGCGGGTCTCGGCGGTGCTGCGCGAGCAGCTGGCCCGGGCCAAGGAAGCCGACCTCCTCGTCCCCCAAGTGGTCTGGGGCCACTTCCCGGTCAACGCCGAGGGCGACGACCTCGTCGTCTACGAGGACGAGAAGCGCACCGACGAGATCGCGCGGTTCACCTTCCCCCGACAGGCCAAGTTGCCGTGGCTGTGCATCGCCGACTTCTTCCGGCCCCGCCGCTCCGAGGAACCCGACTGGGCCAGCTTCCAGCTGGTGACGATGGGACGGGCGGTCTCGGAGCGCACCGCCCAGCTGTTCGCCGACAACGAGTACCAGAATTACCTGTTCCTGCACGGGCTGGGCGTCGAAATGACCGAGGCCCTGGCCGAGTACTGGCACCGCCGGATCC
>JBOGFV010000314.1:0-3593 GCA_050743525.1 Acidimicrobiales bacterium | reverse complement strand
CGGTGACCGACAGCGACTCGTCGCCCCCGGCTGCACCGAGCAGCTCGTCGGCCTCCTCGACGGGGGCGACGCAGCCGGCCGCGGCCAGCCGGGCCGCCACCTGGTCCCTCCCGGCGGGCTCAGGTCGCGTCGACGACCTGCTTCGCCCAGGGGTAGTCGGGCTTGCCGGTGGGCGTCCGCTGGACGCGCTCGACCCGGACGATGGCCTTCGGGATCTTGTAGCGGGCCAGGCGGTCGGCCGCCGTGGCCTTGAGGGCCTCGTCGGTCGGTCCGGCCCCCTCGGCCAGCTGGATGACGGCCACGATCTCTTGGCCCCACCGGTCGCTCGCCCGCCCGACGACCAGCACGTCGTCGACGTCGGGGTGGGCCATCAGGGCCTGCTCGACCTCCTCGGCGAAGACCTTCTCGCCGCCCGAGTTGATCGTCATCGACTCTCGCCCAACCAGCTCGATCATCCCGTCGGCCCGCAGCTTGGCCCGGTCGCCGGGCACCGACATGCGCCGGCCCACCACCACCGGGAAGGTCGCCTCGCTCTTGGCCCGGTCGTGGAGGTAGCCGAGCGGGATCGCCCCGTCGTGGGCCAGCCACCCGATCCCGGCGTGGCCGGCCGCCAGCACCTGGCGGCGGTCCTCATCCAGCACAAAGGTCGTGGGACTGGGGAGGAACACGCCGGTGGTCGCCTCGGCGCCGCTGGCGCTCACGTTGCTGAGCTGGGGACCGGTCTCAGACGCGCCACCCGAGTCGATGATCAGGGCCGACGGGAGGATCTCCAACAAGCGTGCCTTGGTCCCGACGCTGAGGGCCGCCCCGCCGCTCACGATGGCGGCAAGCGAGCTCAGGTCCCGGGGCCTGCGGTCGAGCTCGTCGCAGAGCGGCCGGGCGAACGCGTCGCCCACGATGGCCAGCACGTTCACGCCCTCGCGCTCGATGACGTCGAGGATGGAGACGGCATCGAGCTGCACCACGACGTCGGGGAACACCACCGTGCCGCCGCCCAGGATCATCCCGAGCGCCACCCACTGGCCGGCGCCGTGCATGAGCGGGGGCGCCGGCAGGGCCCGGCGCTCGGAGCTGGCCGCGACCGTCTCCTGCAGTCGCGTCGCGCTGGACGCGTCGACCCCACCCGCCGCGATGAGCGGCCCCATCGTCGTCTCGAAGATGTCGCTCTGGCGCCACAGCGTGCCCTTGGGGCTGCCGGTCGTCCCACCGGTGTAGAGGACGTAGAGGTCGTCGTCGCTTCGGACCGGCGCAGGCTCTGCATCGGGCGATCCGGCCAGCGCCTCCTCGTAGTGGAGTGCGCCGGGGAGCAGCTCGTTGCCGGACTCGTCGGCCACCTGGAGGAGGAGGGGCGTGCGATCGAGCTGGTCGAGCACGCTGGCGAGCAGCGGCGCGAAGGCGCCGTGGAAGACGACCGCGGCAGCGTCGGCGTCCTTGAACAGGTAGGCCAGCTCCGACTCGACGTAGCGGTAGTTGACGTTGAAGGAGGCCGCCCGGGCCAGGGCCGCTCCGAGCATGCCCTCGAGGTACTCGTTGCCGTTGTGCAGGTAGAGGGCGACGTGGTCCTGGCCCGACTCCCAACCTTCGAGCTCGTCCCGCTCCCGGTGGATGCCCACGCCGTGCTCGAGGAACAGGTTGGCAAGGCGACGGGACCGCTCGGCCACCTGGCCGTAGGACAGTCGCCGGTCCCGGAACACGATGCAGTCGCGGTCGGGTACCGCTTGGGCGGCGGCCACGAAGGCGTCGGCGTGGTTGAGTCCCATTGGTCCCGGCCCGGCCTCTCGTTCGGATGAGCCGCCATGTTGCTCCGCGGCGCCCGGGGCTGTCACCTAGCTCGCCTGGGCCGCCGGAGGCGGTGCACGGACCATGTGACCCCGGTGGTGGGCACCTCTTGGGCGGCCCTGGGTCGACCCATACGATTGGGCGAAAGCCAGGTGGGAGGGCACCGGCCAGACGACGGCGAGAGGGCGACGCTTGGACACCGTGATCCTGGGACGGACCGGCCTCGAGGTGAGCGTGGCCGGGCTCGGGTGCGGCGGCCACAGCCGGCTCGGCCAGACGAGAGGGGCGAGCGAGGCCGAGTCGATCCAGGTGGTCAAGCGCGCCCTCGACCTCGGGATCACCTACATCGACACCGCGCGCGCCTATGGGACCGAGGCGATCGTCGGGAAGGCGGTGCGCGGTCGCCGAGACGAGGTGACGATCTCCACGAAGGCCTCGCCCGACACGCCCCGAGGCCCGGTATCCGCGGCCGGGCTTCGCGCGTCTGTGCAGCACTCGCTGGACCTGCTCGACACCGACCGGATCGATGTGTTCCACCTGCACGGCGTGGGCGTGGACAACTACCGACGGTGTCGGGAGGATCTGGTCCCAGAGCTTGAGTCGCTTCGCGACGAAGGCCTGGTTCGATTCATCGCGCTGTCGGAGCGGTTTGGCGCCGACCCCGGGCACGCGATGCTCGCGTCGGCGTTCGACGACGACTGCTGGGACGTGGCGATGGTGGGCTTCAACCTCCTGAACCAGAGCGCCCGGGACCGGGTCCTGCCGGCCACCCGCCGGGACGATGTCGGCGTCGAGGTGATGTTCGCGGTGCGGCGGTCGCTGAGCCAACCCGACGAGCTCCGGCGGGTCGTGGCCCAGCTCCTCTCCGACGGCCTGGTCCCGACGAGCGCCGTTGTCGCCGGGGACCCGCTCGGTTTCCTGGTCGGGGAGAGCGGCGCCCGTTCGGTGGTCGACGCCGCCTACCGGTTCGCTCGCCGCGAGCCCGGGTGCCACGTCGTCCTGACCGGCACCGGCAACCTGGCTCACCTCGAGGAGAACGTCGCCTCGATCAACTCGCCACCGCTCCCGGCCGAACTTTCCGAAGCCCTGGCTCGTCTCTTCGGCCATCTCGACCATCTGTCCGGGAACTGAGGGATTGGCCGAGCGCTTGAGTCCGCAGGCCGAGGTGCCGATCGACGGCCACTGCGCCGATGGGTTCGACGCGGTCGGTCGGGAGTTCGCGGAGAACTTCGCCAGCCGAGGCGAGCTCGGCGCGGCGGTGTGCGTCGTCGTCGACGGCCGGGTGGTCGTGGACCTCTGGGGCGGCTGGGAGGACGTCGCGAGACGCCGGCCATGGCGCTCCGATGCGCTGGTCAACGTCTTCTCGGTCGGAAAGGGCCCGGCCGCGCTGTGCGCGGCTCGCCTGGTCGGAGCGGGGCGCCTCGACGTCGAGTCGCCGGTGGCCGAGTATTGGCCGGAGTTCGCGGCGGCAGGTAAGGAGCGGGTGACCGTGGCCGAGCTCCTCTCACACCAAGCCGGACTGCCGGCGGTCCGCCGTCGGCTTCCCGCCGGGGCGATGCTCGACCATGGGCTGATGTGCGAGGCGCTGGCCGGCCAGGAGCCCTGGTGGGCGCCCGGCACGGCCCACGGGTACCACACCAACACCTTCGGGTTCCTGGTCGGCGAGCTCTTCGCCCGCATCGACGGCCGCTCTCTCGGGGCCGCGCTGGCCGAGGACATCGCCGACCCGCTCGGGGCCGAGCTGTTCATCGGGCTCCCCGCCGCCCTCCACGATCGGGTGGCGGAGTTCCATTGGCCGGGCGAGCCGCCTCCCG
>JBOGFV010000313.1:0-6844 GCA_050743525.1 Acidimicrobiales bacterium | reverse complement strand
CCCCCGAAGGCGATCGTCCAGTCCCACGGCGGGATCGTCCTCGAGCACCTCAAGGCGCTCAGCCTCCATTGCGACCTCGGCCCCGGTGACCGGTTCTTCTGGTTCTCGACGACCGGCTGGATGATGTGGAACTTCCTCGTCGGCGGCCTTCTCGTCGGCGCCACCATCGTGTGCTTCGACGGCCATCCGATGTGGCCGGATCCCGGGAGGCTCTTCGAGCTGGCCGAGCACCTCGGGGTGACCTTCTTCGGCACGAGCGCCCCGTTCATCGACGGGCTGCGCAAGAGCGGCTACGTGCCGAGGGAGCATCACCGGCTGGCGACCCTGAAGGCGATCGGCTCGACCGGCGCGCCGCTCTCCCCCGAGGGCTTCGCCTTCGCGGCCCGCGAGGTGGCCGACGGCGTGATGGTGGCGTCGGTCTCGGGCGGGACCGACATGTGCACCGCCTTCCTCGGGTCTTGCCCGCTCCTCCCGGTCCACGCCGGCGAGATCCAGTGCCGCATGCTCGGCTGCAAGGTCGAGGCGTTCGACGAGGCGGGCCGCCCGGTGGTCGGGCGGACCGGCGAGCTGGTCATCACCGAGCCGATGCCGTCGATGCCCGTCTGCTTCTGGGGCGACCCCGGGGGTGAGCGGTACCACGACAGCTACTTCTCGGTGTTCCCGGGGGTGTGGCGGCACGGCGACTGGCTGAAGGTGACCGAGCGGGAGACCTGCGTCGTCTACGGGCGCTCCGACGCCACCCTCAATCGGGGTGGGGTTCGCAGTGGCGCCGCCGACTTCTACCGCGTCATCGACTCCGTCGACGCGGTGGCCGACTCGCTCATCGTCGACACCTCCGAGCTCGGCAAGGAGGGCCAGCTCGTCTTGTTCGTCGCCGCTCGCGACGGAGCCGACCCGGAGCAACTGACCGAGGAGATCCGTCGAAGGGTCCGTCACGAGCTCTCGCCTCGACACGTCCCGGACCAGATCGAGGTGGTGTCGAAGCTGCCGCGGACCTTGAACGGCAAGAAGCTCGAGGTCCCGGCCCGCCGGATCCTCCTCGGCACCGACCCGGCCGCCGCCGTCACGCTGGGGGCCGTCGACGACCGAGAGGCGCTCGAGCGGTTCGTAGACCTGCTCGTCTCGATACGGGAGCCGGCGTGAGCGTGGAGATCCGGGCGCTCGGTTCCGGGGACGAGGAAGCGGTCGTCGCCGCAGAGCACCTGTTCGACGGCCCTGCCGAGGCCGCGGCCACGGGCCGGTTCCTCGGCGACCCACTCCACCACCTCCTCGTCGCTTACGACGAGGGCACGCCGGTCGGGTTCGTGAGCGGGGTCGAGACCACCCATCCCGACAAGGGAACCGAGATGTTCCTCTACGAGCTGGCCGTGGACGAGCCCTGGCGGCGCCAAGGCATCGGCCGGAACCTGGTCGAGCGGCTCGGCGAGGTGGCGCGACGACGCGGCTGCTACGGCATGTGGGTCATCACTGACGAGGGCAACGAGGCGGCCCGGGCCACCTACGGCGGGTCCGGCGGGGCGCCCGATCCCGACCAGGTCGTGTACGTCTGGACCTTCTGAGTCAACCCTTGACCGCGCCGGCGGTCAGGCCGGCCACCAGCTGGCGCTGGAAGACGATCAGCAGGATCGCGATCGGTGCAAAGGCCAGGATGGTCCCGGCGAACAGGACGTCGAACTGGCTGAAGCTCAGCCCGCTCAGCTGACGGAGCCCGATCTGGACCGTGCGGACGCTGTTGGTCTGGGTGACCACCAGCGGCCACAGGTACTGGTTCCACGAGGTGAGGAACGCGAACAGCCCGAAGGCGCCGATGACCGGGCGGTTGATCGGCACCACGATCCGGAAGAGGAACTTGAGGTGCCCGCACCCGTCGAGCTGGGCCGCGTCCTGGATCTCGGAGGGGAAGCTCAAGAAGGCTTGCCGGAACAGGAAGATGCCGATGCCGTTGGCGAGGAACGGCAGGATCAGTGCTGGGAAGGTGTTGAGCAGGCCGAACTTGTCGATGGTCTGGTAGTTGGGGATGATCGTCGCCTCGGCCGGGACCATGAGCGTGGCCAGCACCGCGAAGAAGAGGATCTTTCGGAAAGGGAACCGCAGGAACACGAAGGCGTAGGCAGCCAGCACCGAGGTCACGATCTCGAAGACCATCACTGCGATGGTGACGATGGCGCTGTTGCGCAGGTAGATGCCGAGGTCACCCTCCTTGAAGGCGGTCGAGAAGGTCGACCAGTGCGGCGAGGGTGGGAACAGGTACGGAGGTCGGTGGGTGATCTGTTGGGGCGACAACAGCGCGTCGATCAGCGTGATGTAGATCGGGAACAGCACGATCCCTGCCGCGATGATGAGCACGGCGTAGCGGATCACCCGTCGCGTGATCCGGCGCCGGCGGGCGTTGTCCTGACGCTCCCCCGGGATCGTCGCTGAAAGCGCCTCAGTCGCTTGCATAGCTCACCCGTCGCTGGAAGAACCAGAACTGCACGAAGGTCAGGATCAACAGGATCCCGAACAGCGCGATGGAAAGCACCGCCGCGTTCCCGGGGTTGTTGAACTGGAAGGCCTGCTGGTACAGGTCGTAAATGAGGACCAGCGAAGCGTGGTTGGGGCCCCCCTGGGTGAGGAGGTCGATCTGACCGAACGCCTGGAACCCCGAGATGATCCCAACTACCACGGCGAAGAACAGGATCGGCGAGAGCAGTGGCAGCGTGATGCTGCGGAACCGAACCCACGACGACGCACCGTCGACCTTGGAGGCCTCGAGCACCTCCTCGGGGAGGGACTGCAAGGCCGCCGACATCAGGATGAAAGTGAACCCAAGGTTTAGCCACACCGTGACCAGGGCCACGGCCGGGAGGGCCCAGTGGGGGCTGGCCAGGATCCCGTTGCCGCCCACCTTGCCGAACGCGTAGCTGAGCAGCCCGATCTGCGGATTGAGGAGAGTGAAGAAGATCACCCCGGCGACCGCTGAGGAAGTGGCGACGGTCGAGGAGAAAATGGTCCGGAAGAGCCGGATCCCCCACACCCGGGTGTGGGCCAGGTTGGCCAGGCCCAGGCCGAGGATGATCCCGAGCGGGACAGTGAGGGCCACGAAGAGGGCGGTGCGGCCCACGTCGTCGGCGAACTGGGCGGAGCCGAGCACGTTGCCGTATTGGCTGAACCCGACGTAGTGCGACGGCAGGTTGGGGGTGGGCGGCGCCAAGAAGAACCCCAGGTAGGCGGTCTTGACCAGCGGGTAGAAGACGAAGAGCCCGAAGGCCCCGATGGCCGGCAGGATCAGCAGGTACCCGAGGGCGGCCTCACGGACCCGACGCCCGAACCGGCGGGGCTTCACCCTGACTCTCCCCCCCGCTCCGGCGCCCGGCCGATCAGACCCGCTCGTTGTACGACGACATGGCGTTGTTGGCCGCCTGGGCGGCCTGGGACAGGGCCGCGGCCGGCGGTGTCCCGTTGCTCATGGCCGTCAGGGCGTTCTGAATGGCGGTGTCAACCTGGTTGGCCGCCCCGGTGACGAAGCCGGCCGTCGCCGAGTTCACGGGGCTGGCCAGGATCTGGTTATAGGCCACCTTGTACTGGGGCACCGCCCCCCACGCGCTGACCAGGGCCGGCTGGGTCAGCGCCGACTTGCGCACCGGGACGTACCCGGTCCCGACCGACCAGGCGGCCTGCTGGGCCGGGTTGACCAGGTACTTGATGAACTGCCAGGCGGCGTCGAGGGTCGCGGGCGTGGACTTCTTCACGAGGTAGAGGCCGGCTCCTCCGACGTACACCCCGCCCGACTTGGTGGGCTTGGACCCTGGGAACGGCAGGTGCGCGGCGCCGAGCTTCACGTTGGAGTACTGACCCGAGCCGAGCACGGCCAAGATGGTGCCAAGCGCGGCCGAGGTGTCGAAGGTCATGGGCGCGATGCCCGAGCCGATGGCGAGGAGGTTGTCGAAGGCGCCCGAGCCGCTGTTGGCGGTCGACTGGGCCAGGTTGCTCTTCAGCATCCCGGACCACCAGGTGAAGATCTGCTTGCCTGCGGCGTTGTCGAAGGTGGCCTGGCTGGCCCGGCCGCTCCGACCGTTGTGCTTGTTGACGAGCGGCTGGTCGCCGAGGGCCATCCACTGCTCGAAGTTGGTCTGGTCGAGCTTCAGGCTCATGCCGTACTTGGCGACGCCACTGGAGACGATCTTCTGACAGGCCGTCTTCAGCTGGGCCTGGGTTGCCGGCGGGTTGGTGGGGTCGAGCCCGGCCTTGGAGAGCGCGTTCTGGTCGTAGTAGAGGATCTGGCTCGAGATGTTGAACGGCATCCCCCACTGGGTGCCGTCGACCTTGAAGTAGTTGAGCATCGACGGGACGAAGTCCTTCGTCGAGAAGTGGTCTGCGGCGATGGCCTGGCCGACCGGGACGACGCTCTGGCTGTCGATCAGGAGTTGGATGAGCTCGGTCTCCCACTGGACCAGGTCCGGGAGTTTCGAGGTCCCGCCGGAAAGCGCGGTCGTGTAGGCGGTGAGCGTGTCGGTGTAGCTGGCCTGGCCGACCAGGTTGACCTGGATGTGGCTCTGGGAGGCGTTGAACTGGCTGGTCAGCTTCTGGAGCGTGATCAGGTTGTTCTGGGTCATCGCGTGCCACATGGTGATCGAGACGGGCTTGCCGGCCTTCGCCGCTGCGCCGGCCGGGAACTTGCTGGCCGCCGACGCGGCTGCCGATGGGAGCATCAAGCCGAGCCCGGCTCCGATGCCCGCCGCCGCGGCCCCGCGTAGGACGTCACGCCGTGAGACGGAGGGACCGCGCTCGTCGGTTGCGGGCGGGGTCAACTCGGGGTGCTCGTCGCTCATGGGCCGCGATCGTAGGCGCCAGCCGCGGCGCGGCGCCTGCTCGCGACCAGGGCGGATTCCCAGGATTCGAGCAGTGCGACCCCTAGCATCGACGCCACGCCACCGGCCCTCTCCCTCCGTCGGCAACCGCGCCAAGACTCCCAGCTCGCCGGCGCGTCACGGCTCGACACGCGAGCGGCCCCCGGCATTGGCGGGGACGGCCGTCGCAAGAAGCGCAAGCACCGCGGCTCGCTGGCCGCTTGGATCGTCCTCGTCATCGGCATCCTCGCCTCCGGCGCCGGGGCGGCGCGCTGGCAGAGCTATGCGGCCGGCCAGCAGGGTCAGCGGCTGGACACCACCACCAACACCGTGGCCGCCACGCTCTCGGCCTACATCCAGCGAGACGAAGATCTGATCGCGGTGGTCCGCTCGACGGTCGCGATCGACCTCACCACCTCCAACGCAACGCTCGAGCGGCTGTTCACCACCATCGGCCCGGGCCGCTACCCCGGGGTCGTCGGCCTCGCCTACGTCGAGAAGGTCCCGGAGAAGTCACTCAGCGCCTTCCAACGCCAGGTCTCGGCCGACCCGCCCCTCGGCCAGCCGCTCACCCAGTCCTTCGCGCTCATCCCGCCCGGCAGCCGCCCCGACTACTGCTTGACCCGGCTGATCGCGGCCCACCGGTCCAGCATCGCCAAGGCGGTGGACCAGCCGAAGAGCATCGGCGCGGCGCTGGTGCCGCTGCTCAATCCGGGCTTCGACTACTGCCAGAGCTCGTTCAACACGCTCCTGCAGGCGGCGGCCAGCAGCGGCAGCCCCGAGGTCGGCCAGATCGTGCCGCTGCTGTCCCAGTCGCTGCACTCGAGCAAGGTGGCCAATGCGGCGGTGGACAAGCTGATCGAGGTGGCCATGCCGGTGTACCGCCCCGGCGCGGTGCTGACGAAGGTGGCGGAGCGCCAGGCCGCCATCGTCGGCTGGACCGCCGGCCTCATCGACCCCCAGCAAGCGACCGCCCCGATCCTCCAGGGCGTGATCGGCCTGTCGATGACGCTGCACTACCGGAACCCGACCGGGGTCACCTCGACCATCGTGTCCGCCGGCCACCGCCAGGGCGGCGACATTCGACGGACCGTGCCGCTGTCAGTGAGCGGGCATTGGTCGGCCGTGATCGCGCTCCCGCCCGAGGCGGCGTCCCCCACCGTCCAGGCCCTCGGGATCCTCGACATCGGCCTCATCGTGACCATGTTGCTCTTCCTGCTCCTGTTCGGTCTGGCCCGCAGCCGGGCCCGCGCGATCGAGGACGCCGAGCAGACCACGCTCGAGCTGCGGCACCGGAGCTTGCACGACCAGCTCACCGGGCTACCCAACCGGGATCTGATCTTCGACCGGGCCGACCGCATGCTCGCCCGGGCCAAACGGGACCTCGTGCCGCTGGCCGCTTTTTTCGTTGACCTCGACAACTTCACCGCCATCAACGACTCGCTCGGCCACAGCGCCGGTGACCACTTGCTCCGTGCCATCGCGGGTCGGTTGACGGACACGGTTCGCGCGTCGGACACGCTCGGGCGGGTCGCAGGTGACCAGTTCATCGTTCTCGCCGACTCCGTATCGATCCACGAGGGGCCCGACCCGATCGCCCGCAAGCTCCTCGGCGCCTTCGCCGAGCCCTTCTCGGGTGTGAAGCCGGGCGTGCCGCTGCGGGTCTCCGCGACCATCGGGGTGGCCTGGGGCCATCGCGACACCGCCGCCGAGCTCATCCGGGACGCCGACATCGCGATGCACGAGGCCAAGTCGGTCGGCAAGGGGAGCTTCCTGGTCTTCCAGCCCGCGATGCATACGGCGGCCCGGGGCAAGCTCGACCTCGAGCTCGACCTGCGAATGGCGGTCGAGCAGAACCAGTTCTTCCTCGTGTATCAGCCGATCTTCCGGCTGCAGGACATGGCGTTGTGCGGGGTCGAGACCCTCCTGCGGTGGTCACACCCGGTCCGCGGTGTGGTCGAGCCGTCGAGCTTCATCCCGCACCTGGAGCAGACCGGGATGATCGTGGCGGTCGG
>JBOGFV010000312.1:0-3658 GCA_050743525.1 Acidimicrobiales bacterium | reverse complement strand
GACCAACATCCTGCGCGACGTGCTCGAAGATCGAGAGAACGGCCGGGTCTACCTGCCGGCAGCGGACGCCTGCGAGGTCGGTTGCCCGAGCGACCTGAGCGGGCCGCCCGAGTCCATCGCGGCCCTGGTCGCGTTCGAGTGCCCACGGGCACGGTCGTGGTTCGCCCAGGGCTTGCAGCTCCTGCCGCTCCTCGACCGGCGGAGCCGGGCCTGCGTCGGCGCGATGGCCGGCATCTACCGCCGGCTGCTCGACCGCATCGAGGCCGACCCCATCTCGGTCACCGTCGGCCGCGTCTCGTTGCCCGGCCGCGAGAAGGCGTTGGTGGCCGCCAAGGCGTTGGCGGGCCGGTCATGAGCCGGGCCGAGGTCGTCGTCGTCGGCGGAGGGTTGGCCGGGATCGCCGCCGCGCTCGACGCCGCCGACGCCGGGGCCGGGGTCACGCTGCTCGAGCGGCGCGGCAAGCTCGGCGGCCTCACCTGGTCGTTCCAGCGCAAGGGTCGGTGGTTCGACAACGGCCAACACGTCTTCCTCCGCTGCTGCACCGCCTATCGCGAGTTCCTGGAGCGGATCGGTGCGACCTCGATGACCCACCTCCAGCCCCGGCTCGAGGTCCCGGTGCTCGCCCCGGGCGGCCGCACCTCGGTCATCTCCCGCTCGTCCCTGCCGGCGCCGCTCCACCTGCTCGGCTCGCTGGCCCGCTATCGGCACCTCACGCTGGCCGACCGGGCCCGCCTGGCCCGGCCCGCGCTCGGGCTGCGGCGCCTCGACCTCGACGACCCGGCGCTGGACGACCGCACCTTCGGCTCGTGGCTGGCCGAGCGGGGTCAGCGCCCCGCCGCCATCGCGGCGCTGTGGAACCTCATTGCGCTGCCCACCCTCAACGTGTCGGCCGACGAGGCGTCGCTGGCGCTGGCGGCGATGGTCTTCCGGACTGGCCTGCTCGACCGGGCCGAGGCCGGCGACATCGGATGGTCGTCGGTGCCGCTGGGGGAGCTGCACGGCGAGCAGGCCGCCAAGGCGCTCGACGAGGCCGGGGTGGAGGTGCACCTGGCCGCGGTCGTCGATGCCCTCGAGACGAGCGGTCCCCGGCGGGTCCTGCGTGCCGGCGGGCGCAGCTACGCCGCCGACGCCGTGATCGTCACGACCCCGCCAGAGGTCTCAGCCGGGCTCCTCGGCGACGGGGTGCTCGGCCCGGTCGCGCGCCTGGGCGCCTCGCCGATCGTGAACGTGCACCTGGTGCTCGATCGCAAGGTCACCGACCTGGCCATGTTCGCGTGCGTCGAGTCGTCGGTGCAGTTCGTGTTCGATCGCACCGGGTCGGCCCACTTCGGCTCGGCGGCGGCGGCGACCGGCGAGCAGTGCCTCTCCATCTCCTTGTCGGGGGCCGAAGCCGACGTTGGCCGGCGGCCCGAGGACCTGATCTCGTCCTACCGGGACGCGCTCGGCGACGTCCTGCCGGCCGTGCGGGACGCGAATTTGCTCGACGGGGTGGTCTCACGAGAGCGCTCGGCCACCTTCCGGGCGGTGCCGGGCTCGGCATCGCTCCGCCCCTCGGTCACCACCTCGCTCGATCGCGTCCTGGTTGCGGGGGCGTGGTGCGACACCGGATGGCCCGCCACCATGGAGGGCGCAGTCCGCAGCGGCTCCGCCGCCGCGGCCGCCGCGCTGGCACGAATTGGGTCGAGCGAGCTCGAGCGGGTGGCGTCGTGAGCCCCGAGCACGTGGCGGCCGGGGCCCAAGCGGCGCTGTCCCGGGCCGCCGCTCTCGTCCGCCCGGCGATCGACGACGCGGTGGCGCGGCTGCAGCCCCAGCTCCGCGAGCCCGTTGCCCACCACCTGGCCGGCGGCGGCAAGGGCGTCCGGGCCGGGTTGGTCGTCATCGCGGCAGCGGCGAGCGGCGGGACCGAGCTCGACGGGGTGGTCGGAGCGGTCGCAGTCGAGCTGATCCACAACTACTCGCTGATCCACGACGACATCATCGACAACGACGAGGAGCGCCGGCACCGGCCGACGGTGTGGGCGGCCTTCGGCACCGGCCGGGCCATTGTGGTCGGCGATGCGCTGGCCAACTTGGCGGTGCAGCTGCTCTTGGAGGACCACTCGCCGGCCCGGGTGCGGGCGGCCCAGGTCCTCACCGAAGCGACGGCCCTCATGATCTCGGGCCAGGCCGACGACATGGCCTTCGAGCGCCGTCAGGACGTGAGCGCTGAGGAGTGCCTCCGGATGGAGGAGGGCAAGACGGGCGCCCTCCTGTCGTGTGCGAGCGCCATCGGGGCCGTGCTGGGCGGGGGCGACGATGCGACCATCAAGGCGCTGTCCTCCTTCGGGCTTCGTCTCGGCATGGCCTTCCAGGCGGTCGACGACGTGCTCGGGATCTGGGGCGAGCCGGCCAGGACCGGCAAGCCGGTTGGCAGCGACCTGCTCGCGCACAAGCAGAGCCTGCCGGTCGTCATCGCCCGGGCCAGCGGCGGACCCGAGCTTGCCGCGCTGCTGGCGTCCGACCTCGACGAGGCCGGCGTGGGGGAGGCGACCCGGTTGATGGAGGAGGCCGGCGCCCGCCGCGAGGTCATGGCCATCGCCGACCGGGCGCTCGCCGAGGCCCTCGAGTCGCTCCAGTCGGTGCCGTTGGTCACCGGGTATCGCGACGAGCTGGCCGCCATCGCCCGGTTCGTCACGGAGCGGGACCGATGACGGTCGAGACGACCGAGGCTCCGGCCCGGGATGCCCGGACCCCGCGCCAGTGCCTGGACGCGGCGCGTGACGCGCTGGTCGAGATGCAGCACCAGCGCGGCTACTGGAAGGGCGAGCTCGAGACCAACGTCACCATGGACGCCGAGGACCTCCTGCTGCGCCAGTTCCTGGGCATCCGCACCGAGGCCCAGACCGCCGCGACGGCCAAGTGGATCCGGTCCCACCAGCGCGACGACGGCACCTGGGCCAACTTCTTCGGGGGCCCGGCCGAGCTCTCGACTACCGTCGAGGCCTACATCGCGCTCCGGCTGGCCGGCGACGAGGTCGACGCTCCCCACATGGCGAGGGCCCGCGAGTTCATCCTCGCTTCGGGCGGCGTCGAGGCGACCCGGGTGTTCACCCGCATCTGGCTGGCCCTGTTCGGGCTGTGGCCCTGGGAGGACCTGCCGGTGCTTCCCGCCGAGCTCGTCTACCTGCCCCGGTGGTTCCCACTCAACGTCTACGACTTCGCCTGCTGGGCTCGCCAGACGGTGGTCGCGCTCACCGTCGTCTCCCACTACCGCCCGGTCCGGCCGATCGACATCGGCATCGACGAGCTGCGCACCGGGGTCGTGCCCCGTCGGGAGGCGCCGCTGTCGAGCTGGGCGGGCCGCTTCAGGCTGCTCGACCGGCTGCTGCACCGCTACGAGCATCGGCCGCTGCGGATCCTGCGCCGGGCCGCCCTGGCCAAGGCCGAGCGCTGGATCATCGCCCACCAGGAGAACGACGGCGGCTGGGGGGGCATCCAGCCGCCGTGGGTGTACTCGATGATGGCCCTCGACCTGTGCGGCTACGACATCGGCCACCCGGTCATGCGGGGCGCGTTGGCCGGCCTCGACGGCTTCACCATCGAGGACGACAAGGGCCGGCGCCGGGAGGCCTGCCCGTCGCCGGTCTGGGACACGGTGCTGGCCATGATCGCCCTGGCC
>JBOGFV010000311.1:0-7854 GCA_050743525.1 Acidimicrobiales bacterium | reverse complement strand
TCCTGGACCGCCGCGACCCAGGAGGCCTCGGGTCGTGGCAACGAGCGCAGGTCGGTCGGCTCCGGTGCCACCACCACGTCGAGGGCCAGGGCGGCGTCGGCGATGCGATGGGCCATCGGGCCCTTGGCCGACAGTCCCGGCCAGCCCGGCGGCTCCGGGCCGCCGCTCGGCACCCGACCCATCGAGGCCTTCACCCCCGAGAGCCCACAGCACGACGCCGGGATCCGGATGGAGCCACCGCCGTCGGAACCGGTGGCGAGCGGCACCATGCCGGCGGCCAGCGCCGCGGCGGTGCCGCCCGAGGACCCGCCCGGGCTGTGCTCGAGGTGCCACGGGTTCTTGGTCAGGCCGAACAGCGGGTTGTCGGTCTTGGCGGTCCACCCGAAGTCGGGCGTGTTGGTCTTGCCGACCACGACGCAGCCGTCGGCCCGCAGCCGCGACACCAGCACCGAGTCGCGCTCGGCCGGCGGGTCGTGGGCGAACCATGGCGAGCCGTGGGTGGTCACGTAGCCGGCCGTGTCCTCGAGGTCCTTCACGCCGATCGGGATGCCGGCCAGGCGGCCCGGGTTGGCCCCGCTGGCCACCTTCTGGTCGACCGCGGCGGCCTGCTCGAGGGCCCGGTCGCCGTCGACCGCCACGAAGGCGTTGATGATCGGGTTCAGCGCGTCGATGCGGCCGAGGGCGACGCCGACCAGCTCCCGGGCCGAGATCTCCTTGCGGCGGACCGCGCCGGCCAGGGTCTCGAGCGAATCCCGGCGGAAGTCGACGTCCATCC
Organism: Acidimicrobiales bacterium; assembly: GCA_050743525.1. Lineage (GTDB taxonomy): Bacteria > Actinomycetota > Acidimicrobiia > Acidimicrobiales > RAAP-2 > Palsa-461. The sequence goes on along the minus strand of JBOGFV010000311.1, from coordinate 7,079 downwards.
CGGCCCCGCTACGCGCTCGGCGCGAGGCCCCGGACGGCGTCCTCGAGGTCGATGCCGACCGGGATCACCATCGGCGCGGGCACGGTGACCCCGTTCTCGACGTAGCGGGCCACCTTGGCCCGGCACTCCTCGAGCGAGCCGTGGACGACCAGGTCGTCGACCACCTGGTCGGGGATGGCCTCGAGGGCGCCCCGGCGGTCGCCCGAGGCCCACTTCGCCCACATGTCCTCGAGCAGCGGTCCCCGGCCCAGCCACCGCTGGAACTCGGCGTAGGCCTCGACGTTCATGTAGGCGGCGATCATCCGGCGCCCGACCGCCCGGGCGATGCTCTCGTCAGGGTTCGGGATCACGAAGATCCGGGCCACCACCTCCTTGTGCCCCTGGCCACCGATCTCGGCGACCGCCTGCTTCACGTCCTCGGCGCCCAGCCAGTTCAAGATGGCGCCGTCAGCCTCCCGGCCGGCCAGAGAGAGCATCCCGGGGCGCAGGGCCGCCAGGTAGACGGGGGGCGCCGGGTCGGGCACCCGGGCCAGGCGGAAGCCCCGGCTCTCGAACGTGGAGAAGTCGCCCTCCACCCGCTCGCCCGACAGGGCCGCCTTCACGAACCGCAGGACGTCGCGCACCTTCCTATAGGGCTCCTCGAATCCGAACCCGTTCCAGCGCTGCACGATCACCTCGGAGGAGGACCCGATGCCGAGCGCGAACCGGCCCGGCGCCGCGTCGGCCATGGCGGCGGCGGTCTGGGCGATCAGGGCCGGCCCCCGGGTGTAGGCGGGCGCGATGGCGATCCCCAGGTTGAGGCTCGGGGTCCAGGCCGCGGCCAGGGCGAGCGGGGTGAAGCCGTCGCCGCCGTCGACCTCGGCGGACCAGATGTCGGTGTAGCCGAGCTCGACCAGCAGCTCGAACCAGCGCCGGTGCTCGTGCAACGGGACGTCGAAGGGGACGGTGATCCCGTGGCGGGGGCCCGAGGCCTCGTTGTGCATGGGCCAATGTTGCACGTCCCTGGCCCGGAGTGCACTTGGGGTGGTCCCGCGGCCGCCGAGCCGGCGACCAGAGCACGAGCCCCGGGACCCACGTCTCGAAGACGCGAATTGCGGTGCCCTTGCCCGGCCAGCTTCATATCGGGTCGTGGACGATCCGAGCGAAGCCGAGCTGGTGATCAACGGTGCGCGCATCGAGCACCGCGCCGGTGTCGAACCGACCACGGTGAGGCTCCCCCAGCGCCGCGGCGCAATCTCGGCATCAGCGTCCGGCGGGCGGACCACAGTCGTGTCCGCCCTCACTGGACGGGATGGCTCACCTGACTGGGGCTTCGACCAATGGCCCGAGCATGGACCGGGCCGTCGCGGCGGCGATCGTCGGGTCAATGGCCCGATCGCCCGAACGACTCGACTGTCATGAAACCGCAACATTGACAGGGTGGCCCCGTCAGATCGCGGGTCCAGCGTGGTATCGGGACCGTGGATTCGCCGCAGGCGATCGCGGCTCCTTCGGCGCCGACGACATGGCCGATCGAGGACGAGGAGAAAGGTCTGGCGATGCCAAGCGATGAGGGAGTTCTCACGCTGGAGGACGAGGTCGACCGCTCGAGCGGGACCCGGTCCAACTCACCGACGGATCGGAAGCCAGTGAACGGCGCTTCGGGCGTGGGCGCTCGCGGGGAGCGCCCGGATCGCGGCGAGCTGCCGATCGAGCTCTGGCCGATCGCGTCGGTGTCAAGCATCGGCATGCTGCGCGGTCTGATCGGCATCCTCGTCGCGCTCGGTCTGATCCTCCTCGTCGTCGGGGTCGTCGCACTCGTGGCCCTCGGACATTCGTCAACGGAGCACGCCCGGCTCCTCGATGGCGCGGTGAGCGGAGGTCGCAGGGGCGGCTAACGACGTGCTGCCCCCGACGGTCCCGGTCCGACACCGCCAGTCGGTCGGATCACGAATCGAGCCTGATCGCCAGAACCGCCCAACTCCGGTCTCTCGGCGAGGGCCCTAGAAATCCCCGAGGACGGGTATGGCACCGGGGGGGAGCTTGCCCTGGACCCACGAAAGGACCGATGTGATGCAAGATCGAACCCTCACGTTTCGGCCGGATGGCACCCGAAGCTTCGAGGCTGTTGGGACGCCAAGAGCGCCCGACCCCGCCCCGCGCCGGGACCGCGTGTTCGTCATTGCCGTCATCGCGATCATCGTCGCGTTGGCCGCGGCGGGCGTCGCAGCGTGGGCGCTGCTCAGCGTGCCGAGGCAAGGTGCGACGGGCGCGGCCGGCCCGCAAGGCCCCCGGGGGGCCGCCGGCAAGCAGGGCCCGACGGGAAAGACCGGCCCGGCCGGCCCGGTCGGCACCATCAACGCGGCCAACCTGGTGAGGGCCAGTTCCATCGTGAGCGCCCCCGACCCCCCGGTTGGCACGGTCGTGCTGGCCACGACGTCGTGTCCGGCGGGCCAGGTTCTCGTGTCCGGAGGCGCGCAAGTCTGGGCACCCGGCGCGGCTGACCGCAACGTCATCCTGCGGTCCTCCTTCCCGATCAACGCGACGATGTGGCAGGTGGTGTCGATGGTGACAAGGTCACTCGGAGCCGGGAACGCGATGAGCATGCGGCCATTCGTCGTGTGCGGGACTCCGTAGGGCGCACGCGCCTGCATCTCGGGTGACCGACACATCTTTGTGGTGAGACAGATCCTGGGTTCGGAGGGTCGCCGCCGCCCGGCCGCGGCAAGGTTCTCGTTGTGACCAGATCGCTCGGGGTGGGCCGACCGAAGCGGTGCGGAAGCGGCACGGGAGACAGAGCTGTCGTGGGCCGCCCGATCCCACGTTGATGGCTCGGGGCGCGTGCTGAGAGCCCGCTTCACGGGTCCCACCGAAGGGCTCGACAGGTCGAAACGATGGCCCGGGCACGGCCCGGGCCGGTGGGTTGCTGCGTGGCTCGAGACCCTCGGCGACCCTGCAGCCTGGATCGTCGGGAGGCGGTAGGTGGCGCCCCTGATCCTCTTCATCGAAGACGACGAGCGCATACGCACCGTCCTGGCGCTGTCCCTGCAGAAAGACGGGTACCTCGTCGAGGAGGCACCGAGCGGCGAGGACGGCTTGGTGATGTTCGAGCGCCGTCCCGCCGACGTCGTCCTGGTCGACCTCCGGCTCCCCGGGATCGACGGCTTCGAGGTCACCCGCCGCCTGCGCCGCACCAGCCACGTTCCGATCATCGTGGTGACGGCCCTCGGGGACACCCACGACACCGTCGCTGGGTTGGAGGCCGGTGCGGACGACTACGTGGTCAAGCCGGTCGTCGCCAAAGTGCTGGCCGCCCGCATTCGGGCGCTGCTGCGCCGGGCCGCTGCCGAAGTGGAGGCAGGGACGGTGCTGCGCTTCGCCGACATCGAGATCCATCTGGAGGCCAACACGGTGCATCGTGGCGGTGAGGAGATCCCGCTCACCTACACCGAGTTCCGTGTGTTGTGCGAGCTGGCTGCTCATCCTGGATGGGTGCTGAGCCGGACCCAGCTCTTGGAGCAGGTCTGGGACTATGACGCCATGGGCGACGATCGCCTCGTCGATACCCACATCGGCCGTCTCCGGGCCAAGATCGAGCGGGACCCCTCGAGCCCGGAGCTGATCCTCACGGTGCGCGGCGCCGGCTACAAGCTGGCGCCGTGATCGGACGGTCGCGGTCGTCCGCGGCGGCCATCGGGCGACGACGCTGGAGCCTTCGCACGCGAACCGCGCTGACCTTCGGGGTGGGCGCCGCTCTCGTCTCCACGGTTCTGGCGCTGATCACCTACGAGGTGACCGCCCACCAACTCTTGAGCCAGCGGCAAACGAGCAGCTTGCGGCAGGCCTTCGTCAATGCCCGCCTCTTCAAGGACGAGTCGCAGCCGCCGGGTGCCAAGGTCGAAAGCGTCCTGTCCTCGCTCGGTACCGCCAATGGCCTCGGGGTGCTCGTGTACCGCGGGCACTCCTGGTTCGCGACTTCGGTGCTGGTCGGCCAGCAGAGTCTTCCGGTGACCCTCGTGCGCACCGTGCTGTCCGGACAGGCTGCCGAGCAGCGCATCTCAGTCAACGGATCGCCCGCGTTCGCCGTGGGCATCCCGATCCCCAGCGTTGGGGCCTCCTACTTCGAGATCCACTCCTTGACCGAGCTGCGTGGGACCCTGGACACCCTCGCGATCGTGCTCGCCGCCGCGGCGGTTGCCACATCGCTTGGCGGCGCGCTCCTTGGAATGTCGGCCAGCAGGCGTCTGGTCCGCCCGTTGAGCCACACCGCCCGGATCGCCGGCGAGATCGCGGCCGGTCGACTCGATCAACGCCTCCCTCCCGACTCCGACCTCGGACCGCTGGTGGGCGCGTTCAACGACATGGTCACTCGACTCCAGGAACGCATCGAGCGCGACGCCCGGTTCAGCGCCGATCTCAGCCACGAGCTGCGGTCGCCGCTCACGACGGTCGGCGCCGTGGTCGAGCTCGTCGACGACTACCGCGGCGCGCTCCCGGCGGACGGCCAGATGGCGATGGATCTCTTGAAGGTCGAGGTCGGCCGGTTCTCCGACATGGTCCAGGCGCTGCTCGAGATCTCGCGGATGGATGCCGGGGTCGACGGCCAAGCCTTCGAATCGGTGCCCGTCGACGAGCTGGTGATGGACACCGCCTCGGCGCTGCACGGCGAGGTGCCGGTCACGGTCCTGCCGGGGGCTCGCGGGGTGAGCGTGCTCGGTGACAAGCGCCGCCTCCAGCGGGTCTTGGCCAATCTGCTCGACAACGCGGAGGTGCACGCGGGCGGGGCCACGCTGGTCTCGGTGGACGTCAGGGACGGATGGGTCGAGATCGCTGTGGTGGACGGTGGCCCCGGCGTTCCCGCGACTGAGGAGGAACGCATCTTCGAGCGCTTCTATCGCGGCCGGAATGCCGGTCGCAGGGGATGGTCCACCGGATCGGGGCTCGGTCTCGCCCTGGTCGCCGAGCACGTCCGTGCCCATCGGGGCACCGTCCGGGTGGAGGGGGCGACGGACGGGGGCGCCGTCTTCATCGTCTCGCTTCCCGTGTCGGCGCCATGAGGCACCTCTGGACGCGGGTGGGGGCTCTCGCGACGATGAGCCTGTTGCTGGCGGCGTGCTCCGTCGGGACCACCGCTTCCCCGCAGATCATCCCGCCCCACAACGTCCCGTTCGGCCTGTTGAACCCCGCACCAACCACCACGCTCCCGAGGACGTCGACAGTCCGGGTCACCATCCTCTTCGAGGGTGCCCAGCATCTCGTCACCGTGAACCGAGCGGTGCCTGCCCCGGGGACCATCCGCGCGGTGTTGGCTGCCCTGGGACGAGGACCGACCAGCACCGAAGCCGCTGACAATCTGCAGAGCCCGATCTCGACGGCGGCGCCGCTCTCGCTCAAATCCGTCGACGGGACGACCGCAGTGGTCGATGTCGGCTCGTCCTTTTCGGCCCTGAGCGGCGCCGACCAGATCGTTGCCGCGGCCCAGCTCGTCTACACGTTGGCCCTGTTTCCGGGCATCGACCAGGTCTCGATCCGAGTCGGCGACCAACCGACCAGGATGCCGACCGCCACGGGCAAGTTGAGCTCCGGCCCCCTGACCAGGAGCGCATACGCGAGCTTGGCGCCCCTCTGAGGGGGCCGCGCCACCGATCGGGCCAACCCCGAAGCTCGTGTCGTGCGGCCGGCGCCCGACGACGATCATCCGGTCGTCGCGAGGCGCGGCAACCGGCCGGCCACCGCGCCGAGGGGTCACAGGGCCGCGCGAGCGTGGGGCTCGAGCGAGGAGGCCATATGAGCGGGGTGCCGTCGGAACAAGAGGCGCGGTTCTACTCGATGCCGTTCACCCGCACGCTCGGGATCGAGCTGGTTTCGGCGTCTCCCGAGGCGGTGGTGGCCCGGCTGGCCTGGTCAGAGGAGCGCTGCACCACCGCCGGGGTGATGCACGGCGGGGCCCTCATGGCCCTGGCCGACAGCGTCGGCGGCATGTGCGCCTTCGCCAACCTGCCCGCCGACGCGAGCGGCACCACGACGGTCGAGTCGAAGACCAACTTCGTGCGGGCGGTCCGGTCCGACCACGTCGAGGCGACGTCCCGTCCGCTCCACGTCGGACGCACCGTGATCGTCGTGGAGACCGAGCTGCGCGACGCCGCCGGCAAGCTGGCCGCCAAGGTGACCCAGTCCCAACTGGTCCTCCGGGCCTAAGCGCTCGCCGCGGCAGTGCCAGCCCCGGCCTGCGAAGATCTGTCCCGCCGGCCCGGCCGGCCGGACCCGAGAGGAGCGTTCATGGCGACCCACGACCTGGTGATCCGCGATGGGACGATCGTCGACGGCTCCGGAGCCGAGCCCATCCGGGGAGACGTCGCGGTCGGCGGCGGTCGGATTACCTCGGTGGGCGAGGTCGAGGGCACGGCCCGCCGCACCGTCGACGCCGACGGCGCGCTCGTCACGCCCGGCTTCGTCGACGTCCACTGCCACTACGACGGCCAGGCCACCTGGGACAGCCAGATCGTCCCGTCGGCCTGGCACGGGGTGACCACCGTGGTCATGGGCAACTGCGGGGTCGGCTTCGCCCCGGTCCACGAGGCCGACCACCAACGTCTGATCGAGCTCATGGAGGGGGTCGAGGACATTCCCGGTGCCGCCCTCCACGAGGGCCTGCAGTGGGACTGGGAGAGCTTCCCGGACTACCTCGACGCGTTGGAGCGCCGACCCCACGACATCGACCTCGGGGCCCAGGTGCCCCACGGCGCGGTGCGCCTGTACGTGATGGGGGAGCGCGGCGCCGCCCGGGAGGACGCCACCGGCGACGACATCGCGGCGATGGGGGCGCTGGCCCGCCAGGGCGTCGAGGCCGGCGGGCTCGGCTTCACCACCTCGCGCACCCGCAACCACCGCACCAGCACCGGCGACTGGACACCGACCCTGACCGCGGCGGCCGACGAGCTGGCCGGGATCGCGGTGGCCATGGGCGAGTCCGGGCTCGGTGTGCTCCAGGTCGTGTCCGACTTCGCCGACTTCGACGATGAGATCGACAACGTGATCGGGATGGCCGAGGCGTCGGGCCGGCCTCTCTCCATCTCGGTCGCCCAGTCGTACCAGCGGCC
>JBOGFV010000310.1:0-9029 GCA_050743525.1 Acidimicrobiales bacterium | reverse complement strand
CCCCGGGTGGTCAGGTCCTCGAGCTCGGCGGTCAGCCGGTCGAAGGTCTCCTGGGTCAGCTGGGTGCCCTCTTGCTTCGTGGAGGTGGGGTCCTTGGCGGTCACAATCTCCGTCCCTGGTCGACGCGGGTGGCGCCGATCCCGTCCACGAGGCTACCGGGCCGGCCCGGCCGGGTGAACGGGCCCCGAGCCGTGCTAGGTGTCCCGGCGGACCATGAGGATCCCGCCGACCACCAGGGCAACGGCGGCGTACGCGCAGAGAAAGCCGAATCCCACCCAGGGGGTGAGCAACGTCCCGCCACCGAAGTCGTGGATGTCGGGACGAACGGCCGCCATGTGCTCGCCGATCACGAGCGGCATGAACTTGATGACATGGTGCTGGAACGACGCGGGGAACGCCTGGAGGATGAGCGGCAGGACGAGCAAGGCGCCGACGTAGGTGGCGAGGGCCCCGGCCGTGTGCCGGATGATCGTGGCGATCCCAAGGGCGAACAACCCAAGCACCGTGAGGACGAGCCCGGCGCCCAAGACGGCCCGGAGCACGCCCGGCTGACCGAGCGTCGCGGACGGGGTGGTGCCCTTGAGGAGGGCTTGGCCGAGGAAGAACGCGCAGAACGTCAGGACCTCGCTGCAGACGAAGGCCACGAAGCCGAAGACGGCGGCCTTGCACGCCAGCACCAGGGGACGGTTCGGGATGGCGGTCAGCGTCGCCCGGATGGTCCCGGTTCCGTACTCGGCGCTCATGACGAGCACGCCGATCACCCCGATGATGATCTGGCCGAGGAACAAGCCGGCCAGGCTCCTCGCGGTGGGGTCGAAGTCGATCCGGTCGATGAACCCGCCGTTGCGCCAATGGGCCGCGGTCACCGCGGTGGCGACGGCGCCGATCCCCACCACCGCGACGACGGTCACGATGAGCGACCAGTAGGTGGATCGGACGGTCCGCATCTTCGTCCACTCGGAGCGCAGCTGGCCGATCGGACCGAAGCGTCCGGGCGGGACCGTCGGCACTCCGTGCTCCAATGCGGTGGCGACGCTCATGGCTGGCCCCCCGATGGGTAGGGCGACTCTCCGGCACCTGCGGGGACCGGGTCGACCCGGAACTCGACACTGTCGCGGGTCAGGTCCATGAACGCCTCCTCGAGTGACACCCGCAACGGGGTCAGCTCGTGGATCCGGAGCCGGTGCTCGGCCGCCAGATCGCCGATCCGCTCGGCGTCCAGCCCGGTCACAGTCAGCGCCCCGTCCTCGGCTGCCTCTACCTCTCCACCCGAATTGCGCAAGATCGCCGCCATGCGATCGTCGGGGCTCCGGACCTTGACGAACTGCTGCGAGCTCCCGGCGACCAGGGACGCGACCGGTTGGTCGGCGATGAGTCGTCCCCGCCCGATCACGACGACGTGGTCGGCGGTCAACGCCATCTCGCTCATGAGGTGGCTGGACACGAAGATGGTCCGGCCCTCGCTGGCGAGGAACCGCAACAGGTTGCGGACCCACAGGATCCCCTCGGGATCGAGCCCATTGACGGGCTCGTCGAACAGCAACACCCCCGGGTCGCCCAACAACGCGCCCGCGATCCCGAGCCGCTGGCTCATCCCGAGCGAGAACTTCCCGGCGCGCCGCCTGGCCACGTCGGAGAGCCCGACCAACTCGAGCACCTCCTGCACGCGGCGGCGGCCGATCCGGTTGGTCTGAGCGAGGGCCCAGAGGTGGTTGAACGCGCTGCGCCCCGGGTGAATGGCCTTCGCTTCGAGCAGCGCTCCCACCTCGTGGAGCGGCCACGGCAGCCCTCCGAAGCGACGACCGTTGATTGTCGCCGTTCCGGCGTTGGGGACGTCCAGCCCCATGACGAGGCGCATGGTGGTCGACTTCCCAGAGCCGTTCGGGCCGAGGAACCCGGTCACCTGTCCCGGGCGCACGTCAAAGCTCAGGTTGTCGACGGCCAGCGTCTTGCCGTAGTGCTTGGTCAGGCCACGCGCTTCGATCAATTGGCGCTCCAACTCGGTCGACGGTCCCCGACCCGAGCCACGCTATCGGCGGGGCCGCGGGCGGGGACTGCACCCATTGCGACCAGGGGTCAGCTCAGCCCCGACACCCCGCTCGGCTGCGCCGCCGCAGTGACCAGGCTCTCGAACAGCGAGGGGTCGTCACCCATCTCAGGGTGCCACTGCACGGCGACCAGGTAGTCGCGCTCAGGGTCCTCGAGCCCCTCGACGAAGCCGTCGTCGGCCCACGCAGACGCCACCAGCCCGTCGCCGAGGCGGTCCACCGCCTGATGGTGGTGCGTGGGCACGTCGAGCTCGTCGCGCCCGAGGATCCTTCCGAGGCGGCTGGCCGGGTCGACGCGGACCCGATGGCTCCCGTAGGCGCCGGGGGTGGCCATGTGGTCGGCTTGGGCCCCCACCTCGGGGAGGTGTTGGTGCAGCGTCCCGCCGCGCCAGACGTTCACGACCTGGATGCCGCGGCAGATGGCCAAGACCGGGAGCCCGCGGTCGGCGGCGGCGTCCAGCAGGTCGAGCTCGAAACGGTCGCGCTCGACGTCCGGTCGCTGCGCCTTGGGGTGGGGCGCAGCGCCGAACTGCGCGGGGTCCATGTCGACGCCCCCGGTGAGGAGAAGGCCGTCGAGGCGATCGGTCATCGCGTCGGCCGCGCCCGGCACGGGGGACAGGATCATCGGCACGGCCCCGGTTCGACCGACCCAATGGACATAGTCGGCCGGCACGAGCGAGGCGCGCTCCTTCCACACTCCGTAGCTGGCCACCAGCTCGCCGGCGGTGATGCCGATGACGGGTCGGGGGCTCACGGGCCCTCCGGGGTCACGTAGGCGCCGTGAATGCCGCCATCCACGAGGAACGTGCTGGCCGTGATGAACGACGCGTCGTCGGAGGCGAGGAAGGCCGCCGCCGCCGCGATTTCGTCGGCCTCGGCGAAGCGTCCCATCGGCACGTGGACCAGCCTACGGGCAGCCCGCTCGGGATCCTTGGCGAAGAGCTCTTGCAGGAGGGGGGTGTTGACCGGCCCTGGGCACAGGGCGTTGACCCGGACCCCCTGGCGCGCGAACTGGACCCCGAGCTCCCTGGACATCGCCAGCACGCCGCCCTTCGAGGCGGTGTAGGAGATCTGGGAGGTGGCTGAACCGAGCACCGCCACGAACGACGCGGTGTTGATCACCGAGCCGCCGCCGCGCGCCAGGAGGTGCGGGATCCCGTACTTGCAGCAGAGGTAGACGCCGGTGAGATTCACCGCCTGGACCCGGGCCCAGGCGTCGGCCTCGGTGGTGAGGATGGAGTCGTCGTCGGGAGGGGAGATCCCGGCGTTGTTGAAGCAGATGTCGATTCCCCCGAACTCCTCCTCGGCTCGTCGGTACATCGCCTGGACCGCCTCGGCGCTGGTGACGTCGAGGCGGACCGCGATCCCGCCCACCTCGTCGGCTACCTCGTCGACCGCCGCAATTAGGTCGGCCGCGACCACCCGGGCGCCCTCGGAGGCAAACCGCCGGGCGCTGGCCCGGCCGATTCCGCCGGCCGCCCCGGTGATCACCACAACCTTTCCCTCCAGCCTTCCCGCCATCATCACTCCCAGGAGATGAACACGTTCTTCGTGTCGGTGAACGAGTCGAGCGCGTCCGGGCCGAGCTCTCGACCGAGCCCCGACTGCTTGAAGCCGCCGAAGGGGGTCCAGTACCGGACCGAGGAGTGCGAGTTCACCGACAGGTTCCCGGACTCCACGCTCTGGGCCATCCGGAGCGCTCGGCCGACGTCGCGGGTCCAGATCGAGCCGGACAGCCCGTACGGGGTGTCGTTGGCCATCCGGATCGCGTCGGCCTCGTCGTCGAACGGGGTCACAACGACCACAGGACCGAAGATCTCCTCCTTGAATTGCACGGCGTCCTCGGCCACCGGAGCGAGCACCGTCGGCGGGTACCAGTAGCCGGGCCCGTCGGGGGCGGTCCCGGTGAAGGCGACCGGTGCGTCGTCGGGCACGTAGCTGGCCACGTTGTCCCGGTGCTCGGCCGAGATGAGCGGGCCCATCTCGCTCTCCTCGAGCGCCGGGTCCAGGACCCGGAGCCCGGTGACCGCGGGCTCCAGGAGCTCCATGAACCGGTCGAAGACGGCCCGCTCGACCAGGATCCGGGAGCGCGCGCAGCAGTCCTGGCCGGCGTTGTCGAAGACCCCATACGGCGCGGTGGCGGCCGCCCGCTCGAGGTCCGAGTCGGCGAAGACGATGTTGGCGCTCTTGCCACCGAGCTCGAGGGTGACCCGCTTCACCTGGGCCGCGCACCCGGCCATGACCTCGCGGCCGACCTCGGTCGAGCCGGTGAAGCACACCTTGCGGACGGCCGGGTGCTCGACGAAGCGCCGCCCGACCACCGGTCCCGGCCCGACCAGCACTTGGAAGACGTCCTCGGGGATCCCCGCGGCCACCGCGAGCTCACGGAGCCGGATCGCAGTCAGAGGCGTGAGACCGGCCGGCTTGAGGACCACGGTGTTCCCGGCGGCCAGTGCCGGGGCCAGACCCCAGCCCGCGATCGGCATGGGAAAGTTCCAGGGCACGATCAGCCCGACCACTCCGAGCGGCTCCTTGAAGGTGACGTCGACCCCGCCGGCCACCGGGATCTGGCGACCCATCTGGCGCTCCGGCGCACCCGAGTAGTACTCGAGGACGTCGCGGACGTTGCCGGCCTCGCCGCGTGCGTTGGTCACCGTGTGGCCGGAGTTGGTCACCTCGAGCGCGGCCAGCTCTTCGATCGCCCCGTCGACCTCGCGGGCGAAGCGGCGCAGCAGCCGGGCCCGGTCGCCCGGTGCGGTGGCGGCCCAGCCCGGCTGGGCGGCGGCGGCCCTCCCGATGGCCCGGTCGACCTCGGCGGCGTTCGCCTGAGGGACCGTCGTGAACGCCACCCCGGTGGTCGGATTGACCACCGGCGCGTCGACGCTCACAGACGCTCGAAGCCGCGGATGCGCTCCCAGTCGGTCACCGACGACTCGAACGCGGCCAATTCGATCCTCGCCATGTTGGAGTAATGGTCCACGACCTCGTCTCCGAGGGCGAATCGAGCCACCGCCGACTCCTCGAACAACCGGGCCGCGTCGGTCAGGGTGCTCGGCACCCTCGTCAGGTCGCTGGCCGCGTACGCGTTGCCCACGAAGGCCGGTTCGAGCTCGAGCCCCTCGTCGATGCCGTGCAGCCCGCCGGCCACCAGCGCCGCGAGCGCCAGGTATGGGTTGACGTCGCCTCCGGGCACCCGGTTCTCGACCCGCAGCGACGGGCCGTGGCCGATCACGCGGAGCGAGCAGGTCCGGTTGTCTTGCCCCCAGGTCACCGCGGTGGGGGCGAAGCTGCCCTCGGCATAGCGCTTGTAGCTGTTGATGTTGGGCGCGAAGAGCAGCGTCATCTCGGGGACGGTGGCCAGCATCCCGGCCATGAAGCTGGCGAAGATCCCCGCGGGGCTCCCGTCGTCGCCAGTCGTGAACACCGGGTTCTCCTCGGCGTCCCGCAGCGAGATGTGGATGTGGCACGAGTTGCCCTCGCGCTCGTCGAACTTCGCCATGAAGGTGAGGCTCATGCCCTCCTGGGAGGCGATCTCCTTGGCCCCCGTCTTGTAAAGGACGTGGCCGTCGGCCGTCCGGAGCAGGTCCGAGTATCGGAACGCGATCTCGTGTTGGCCCGGGTTGCACTCGCCCTTGGCCGACTCGGGCTGGAGCCCCGCCGTGGCCATCTCGTTGCGGATCCGCCTGAGCAGCGGCTCGATGCGGCCGGTTCCGATCATCGAGTAGTCGACGTTGTAGAGGTTGGCCGGGGTGAGGCCCCGGTAGGCCTTGTCCCAGGCCTCCTCGTAGGTGTCGCGGAACACGATGAACTCGAGCTCGGTCCCGGCGAGGCCGGTCCAACCCCGCTCGCTCAGTCGGTCGACCTGGCGCCGCAGGATCTGCCGGGGGGAAGCCACGACCGGTGCGCCGTCGGTCCACTCCAGGTCGGCCAGGCACAGCGCGGTGCCCGGGTGCCAGGGGACGAGGCACAGGGTGCCCAGGTCGGGCCGCAGGACGAAGTCGCCGTAGCCGCGCTCCCACGACGACATCTCGTACCCGGACACGGTGCGCATATCGACGTCGACCGCCAGCAGGTAGTTGCAGGCCTCGGCGGCGTTGGGGACCACCTCGCTCAGGAAGTACGGCGCGTGGCACCGCTTGCCCTGCAGTCGCCCCTGCATGTCGGTGAGGGCGAGCAGGACCGTGTCGACCTCGTTGCGCTCGACCAGGTGGCGCAGCTCCTCGAGGGAGACGGCGCCCCCTGGTTCGCTCACTCGGCCTGCTCCAACTGGGATTCGATCGCCACGAGATCGGCCAGGTCACCCTGGGCCCTCGGGCCCTTGAACCACCTGCGGGCCGAGATGAACCAGTACCCAGCCGAGTAGAGGAGCACCACCCCGACCGCGATCGGGGCGTAGTTGAAGGTGTGCCAGTTGATCGGGCTCACCTCGGGCAGCATGAAAAGGACGGTGATGATCGCGACCCAGAGGACGCCGAGCCAGCCGACGACCGCGCTCCACCGGCCGAGCGACCACGGTCCGGGCTTGAACCGGTCGCCGGCCAACCGGCGCAAGAGGGTGGGGATGACGTACGCGATGTAGAGGCCGATGGTCGCGATCGAGGTGACCGCCGCGTAGGCCACCGAGCTCCACAGGTAGGGAAGGCCAAGGATGAAGGCGAACACCGCCGCGAACAGGATCGAGTTGGTTGGGGTCCTCGTCCGCGGGTTGATCTTGTGCCAGAAGTTCGATGCCGGCAGCGCGCCGTCCCGGGAGAACGCGTAGATCATCCGGGAATTGGCGGTCACCGAGCACATGCCGCAATAGAACTGCGCAACGAACACGATGACGAGGAGGAGCTCGCCGCCGTGGCGACTGAGTGCGTCGAGCCAGATCTGGACCGGCGGCACCCCGGTCGGCGACGCCAGCACCGACGTGTAGTTGTTGGTGATCGCGTAGGTCACGCCGATGATCAGCACGAACCCGGCGGCCAGCGAGACCAAGATCGAGCTCACGATGCCCCTGGGGCCCTTCACCGAGGCCTCGATCGTCTCCTCGGACATGTGGGCGGAGGCGTCGTAGCCGGTCATGGTGTACTGGGCCATGAGGAGCCCGATCAGCACCACGTACAACGAGTTATGGAAACCCGTGTTGTTCACGAACTTGGTGAACACGAACGACGCGGAGCCATGGTGGGCCGGGATGGCGGCCAGCACGATCACGATGATCAAGACGCCGATGAGGTGCCACCACACGCTCACGTCCGAGAGGAAGGCCACCACCCGAACCCCGAAGGTGTTCAGGCCGGCGTGGACGATGAGCGCCCCGGCGTAGACGAGGACGGTGTGGCCGGGGGTGGCGGTGAATCCGGTGGTCAGGTTCAAGAAGGCCGTGAAGAACAGAGCGAAACCAAAGTCGATGCCTGCCGTCACCGCGACCTGGCCGAGCAGGTTGAACCAGCCGGTGAACCAGCTCCAGGCCGGTCCGTTGCGTTTGGCCAGCCGGGCCGACCAGTAGTAAAGGCCGCCGGCGGTCGGGAACGCCGAGCACACCTCGGCCATGCCGAGGCCGACGATGGTCGTCATGACCCCGACGAACAGCCAGCCCCACACCATCTCGACCGGGCCGCCGGTGTTGAGGCCGTACCCGTACAGGGTGAGGCACCCCGACAGGATCGAGATGATCGTGAACGAGACGGCGAAGTTCGAGAAGCCGCCCATCCTGCGCCGGAGCTCCTGGGCATAGCCCAGGCTGTGCAGCTCGGCGACGTCGGCGTCCAGTGCCGGCGCCGCAGGCGCCGGGTCTCCCGTGATGGTCATTGAACTGTCCCCCCTCAATGCAGTGCTTGGAACTGCACCATCCTGGCGGGGGCCTGTCAACCGGGTTTGCTTGGCCGTCACCTGCGCCGGTGGTTGACGGCGGCCTGTGCGCTGAGCGAAACTGTGCATCCCTATGACGCACCCCGCGGCCCGCGTAATCATCATCATGTAGGCACGTACCCCCCGGTACGTGCCTGCTCGACCGTCCACTTTGTGGGCGGTTTTTCAATTTCCGGACCGACCGAGCGCCCGATGGACGACACTGAAGACGTGACCGAGAAGACCGAACCGAACACCGTGGGGGTGCCCCGATGAGCGGGGCCCACCGGGTCGCGGTCGTGGCCGGGGACGGGATCGGCCCCGAGGTGCTCGCCGAGGCACTGGAGGTGGTCGCCGCCGCCGGGGTCCGGCTCGAGACCACCGACTACCACCTCGGGGCGGCCCACTGGGTGGAGACCGGCGAGGTTCTGAGCGACGCGGTCCTCGACGAGCTGCGCGGCCACGACGCGATCCTGCTCGGCGCGATCGGGCCGCCGGTGGGGGACACGACCGTCCCGCCCGGCACCCTCGAGCGGGGTTTGCTCTTGCGTCTGCGCTTCGAGCTGGACCTGTACATCAACATGCGGCCGTTCGTCGGGGCCCCCGGCTCCATTGGGGCCGGCGCCGACTTCGTGGTCATCCGTGAGAACACCGAGGGCACCTACGCCGGGGAAGGCGGGTTCCTCCGCAAGGGCACCGCGCACGAGGTCGCCACCCAGGGGTCGGTCAACACTCGGATGGGCGCCGAGCGCTGCGCGCGCTTCGCCTTTGAGCTGGCCGGGCGGCGGGGCGCCCACAAGCTGACCCTGGTCCACAAGACCAACGTGCTGACCTTCGCCGGCGATCTGTGGCAGCGGACCGTGCGCGAGGTGGCGCCCGACTACCCCGAGGTGGCCCACGACTACCACCACGTCGACGCAGCCTGCATCTACATGGTCGAACGGCCGGCCAGCTACGACGTGATCGTGACCGACAACCTGTTCGGCGACATCCTCACCGACCTGGCCGGCGCGCTGTCCGGCGGCATCGGGCGGGCGGCGTCCGGCAACCTCAACCCGGCGCGCAGCGGGCCGTCGCTGTTCGAGCCGGTCCACGGGTCGGCGCCCGACATCGCGGGGACGGGCACGGCCGACCCCAGAGCGGCCA
>JBOGFV010000309.1:0-3980 GCA_050743525.1 Acidimicrobiales bacterium | reverse complement strand
CCGTAGAACGACCCCACTGCGCCGCGGTGCTGGCCGAGCCCGGCGGCGTCCAGGGCATCGGACAGCTGGCCCGGGGTGAAGGTCGTATGGGAACCCTCGTGGCCTGCGGCATCAGCGTCAATGGAAGAGCACAGCCCGCCCGACGGGGCGGCGAGGTCGCGCAGCATCGCCGTGACCGTCTCCTCCAGCACCTGCCGATAGTCGGCGTGCCCGGTCAGCTGCCACCCGTGCAGGTAGGCGCGGGCGAGCAGGGCCTGGTCGGTCAGCATCTTCTCGAAGTGGGGGACCAGCCACTGGCGGTCGGTCGAGTAGCGGGCGAACCCGCCGGCCAGGTGGTCGTACATCCCGCCGGCCGCCATGGCGTCGAGGGTCCGGATGGCCATCTCGAGCGAGTCCGGGTCGCCGGTCCGGGCGTGGTGCCGGAGGCACAGCTCGATCAGGGTGGGCCGCGGGAACTTGGGGGCACCGCCCCAGCCGCCCCACTCGGAATCGAAGGTGCCCGAGAGCTGGTCGACCACCCGCTGCAGGGAGTCGGCGAAGGGGGCGACCTCGCCGGCTGACTCGAGGCCGAGTCGATCGGCCAGGGTCACCTGCTGCTCGATCGCGCCGAGCAGCTGTTCGGCCTGCTCCTCGACGGCGTCGCGCTGGGTCGCCCAGGCGTCGGCCAGCGCGTTGAGCACCCGGGTGAAACCGGGGAAGTTCTGCCGGTCGGTCTTGGGGAAGTAGGTGCCGGCGAAGAACGGCCGACCGTCGGGGGTGCAGAACACCGACATGGGCCATCCGCCCGAGCCGTTCTGGGCCAGCACCGCGGCCATGTAGACGGCGTCGAGGTCGGGCCGCTCCTCCCGGTCGATCTTGATCGAGACGAACGACTGGCGCAGCAGCCCGGCCACCGTCTCGTCCTCGAAGGACTCGTGGGCCATGACGTGGCACCAATGGCACGCCGCATAGCCCACCGAGACGAACAGCGGCTTGTCCTCGGTCTTGGCCAGCGCCAGGGCCTCCTCGCCCCACGGGTACCAGTCGACGGGGTTCTCGGCGTGCTGGCGCAGGTACGGGCTGGTCTCGTCGGCCAGTCGGTTCACCGGATCGAGCCTATGGGCGGACCGACGGCGGCCCCTCAGGAGAGCCCGGCCCGCCGCACCTTCCCCGAGCCGGTGCGGGGGAGCGCGTCGACGAGCACCAGCTCCTTGGGCGCCGCCCACCGGGCCAGGCGCTCACCGGTCAGGGCGGCCAGGTCGTCGAGCGAGGGCGGATCGGCGGGGTCGCGCGGCACCACCCAGGCCACGACCCGCTCGCCCCACTCGGGATCGGGCCGCTTCCACACCGCGATCTCGGCGACCTTGGGGTGGGTGGCCAGCACGCCTTCGACCGCGTTTGGCCACACCTTCTCGGCTCCGGTCACCACCACCTCGTCCAGC
This sequence comes from Acidimicrobiales bacterium, assembly GCA_050743525.1. GTDB lineage: Bacteria > Actinomycetota > Acidimicrobiia > Acidimicrobiales > RAAP-2 > Palsa-461. The sequence goes on along the minus strand of JBOGFV010000309.1, from coordinate 2,559 downwards.
CGACCATCGACCACGAGACGGCCGTCCTCGAGGCGCCCACCGTCTCCGGTGGCGAGCCACCCGCCGGTCCCGCCGGGACCGGGGACGGTGGGGTCGGACCCGTCCCGGTAGGCCCGCAGCTGCATCGGGCAGCGCAACATGATCTCGCCGGCGGTGCCGCCGTCGGCTCCGTCGGAGATCGCGACCTCCACGCCCGGGAGCGGGATGCCGTCGTAGACGACGCCCGAGCCGGTCTCGGTCATGCCGTAGGTGGTGACGACGTTGGCGGGCAGCACCTCGGGCGCCGCCGCCCCCCCGAGCACGATCCTGGTGAACACCGCCGGGTCGATGCGCCGCATGGCGGTGAGGACCAGCGAGACGTGGGTGGCCCGGCGGCGCCGGCCGAGCGACTCGACCACCGACGCGTCGAACGACGGCAGCACGGTCAGCGGGGTGGCGGTCAGCACCGAGCGCGTGACCACCGACAGCCCGCCGATGTGGGTGAGCGGGAGGCAGCACAGCCAGCGGTGCTGCGACGGGTCGACCCCGGTCACCGCGGTCGTGGCCCGGGCCGAGGCGGCCACGGCGGAATGGGTGAGCACGGCCGCCTTGCGGCTCCCCGACGAGCCCGAGGTCGCCACGACGAGGGCGTCGCCCGGCTCGACCTCGGCCCCCCCGGTGACCGGCCGCTCGCCCGAGGCGTCGAGCACGCTGGTCGGACGGAGGGCCCCCAGCAGCTCGGCCGCCGCCGGGGGCGGGAGCCTTCGATCGAGCACCGCGACGGCGTCACCACGCCCCCAGACCTGGATCAACGCGTCGACGAAGCGGGACCCGCCATCGAGATCGAGGGCGACAAGACCGGGCACGTCGACCGGTAGCGTAGGACGCAATGGCCGCACCGCCTCCCCCCGCCGGCGCCCCGATCGATCCCCTCGACGACCTCCGCGCGCAGCCCCTGCCCAACTGGAAGCCGATCGGCGAGTACCGGGACATCCGCTACGAGGTGGGTGACGGCATCGCCAGGATCACGATCTGCCGGCCCGAGGTCCACAACGCTTTCCGGCCCCAGACCGTGGCCGAGATGACCGAGGCGTTCACGCTTTCCCGCGACGACCCCGACGTGGGGGCGATCGTGCTCACCGGCGAGGGCCCCGACGCCTTCTGCTCGGGCGGGGACCAGCGGATCCGGGGTGACGACGGCTATCTCGGCGACGACGCCGTCGCCGAGCGGGGCATCGGGCGCCTCAACGTGCTGGACCTGCAGATCCTGATCCGCCGAATCCCCAAACCCGTGGTGGCCAGCGTGGCCGGGTACGCGGTGGGCGGCGGCCACGTGCTGCACCTCGTCTGCGACCTCACCATCGCCGCCGACAACGCCCGGTTCGGGCAGGCCGGCCCCAAGGTCGGCAGCTTCGACGGCGGCTACGGGTCGGGACTCTTGGCCCGGACCATCGGGCTCAAGCGGGCCAAGGAGATCTGGTTCCTGTGCCGCCAGTACGACGCCCAGCAGGCACTGGCCTGGGGCCTCGTGAACACGGTCGTCCCGCTGGCCGACCTCGAGGTCGAGACGGTCGCATGGTGCCGGCGGATGCTGATGCTCTCGCCGATCGCGCTGCGGATGCTGAAGGGCGGGTTCAACGCCGCCGACGACGGACTGGCCGGCATCCAGCAGCTGGCCGGGGACGCCACGATGCTCTTCTATATGACCGAGGAGGGCCAGGAGGGCCGCAACGCCTACGTGGAACGGAGACCACCGGACTTCTCAAGGTTCCCCCGACGGCCGTGAACGGCGTGTCGGCGGACGCCGGCACCCCCTCGATCGGCCGGGCCCGCCGCTGGGTCCTCGGAGCGCGGCCCCGCACCCTGGCCGCTGCGGCGGTTCCCGTGGCGGTCGGCACTGCGATCGGCCGGTTGGACGCGGCCGGGGGAGTGGTGTGGTGGCGGGCCGTCCTGGCGGCCGTCGTCGCCGTCGCCATCCAGATCGGCACCAACTACGCCAACGACTACTCCGACGGGGTCCGTGGCACCGACGCGCAGCGGGTCGGGCCCCTCCGCCTCACCGCCTCGGGTCTCGCCACCCCTCGCCAGGTCCGGTTGGTGGCGCTGGCCGCGTTCGCGGTGGCCGGGGGCGCCGGCATCGCGCTCGCGGCATCGACCGGCTGGTGGCTGATCGCCGTCGGCGCCGCCTGTGTCCTGGCCGGCTGGCTGTACACCGGGGGCCCCAAGCCCTACGGGTACCTCGGCCTCGGCGAGCTGTTCGTCTTCGTGTTCTTCGGGCTGGTCGCGACCGTCGGGACCTACTACGTCCAGACGGGCAGGCTCGGGGTCGTCGCGCTGTGGTGGTCGGCGGCGGCGGTCGGACTCCTCGCCACCGCCCTGCTCCTCGCCAACAACCTGCGGGACATCGCCTCCGACCGGTTGGCCGGCAAGCGGACCCTGGCCGCCCGGATGGGGCGCGTGCCTGCCGGAAGGCTGTATGTCGCCTGCGTCGCGCTGCCCTTCGCCGGGGTGGCCGCATGGGCAATCGCCGCCTCGTCGGGCGCGCTCTCCGGCAGGCATCCGGTCTTCACGTTCCTGCCC
>JBOGFV010000308.1:0-14902 GCA_050743525.1 Acidimicrobiales bacterium | reverse complement strand
GGTGGTACTGGTAGCCCTCGAAGGCGGTCGTGGCCCCTTGGACGACGACGGCCAGCTTGGCCAGCATGGCCCGGTCGATCGGCTCGGTCACCGTGCCTTCACCGGCGGCCATCCCGAGCACGAACTTCGACGCGTTGAGCACCTTGATGGCGAGCCGACGCCCGACCCGCATCTGGGCGGGGTCGGCGGCGGTGTCGGTGCCCGGAGCCGCGCTGCAGGCCCAATAGCGGACCCCGTCGGCACCGTGCTCGTTGAGCAGGGCTTCGGGAGTGGCGACGTTGCCCTTGGACTTCGACATCTTCTTGCGCTCGGGGTCGAGGATCCACCCGTTGATCGACACGTTCGCCCATGGCAGGACGCCGTGTTCGAGCTGGCTGCGCAGCACGGTCGCGAAGAGCCAGGTGCGGATGATCTCGGGGCCCTGGGGGCGCAGGTCCATCGGGTACACCCGACCGAACAGGTCAGGGTCGTCCTCCCAGGACGCCGCGACCTGGGGGCTCAGCGACGAGGTGGCCCAGGTGTCCATCACGTCGGGGTCGCCGACGAACCCACCGGGCTGGCCCCGCTGGGACTCGTCGTAGCCGGGCGGCGTTTCGGACAGCGGGTCGATCGGGAGCGCGTCCTCGGGCGCCGGGATCGGCTGGTCGTGACGAGCCGTGCCTTCGGAGTCGACCGGGTACCACACCGGGAACGGGACGCCGAAGTACTGCTGGCGCGACACGAGCCAGTCGCCGTTCAGGCCGCCGACCCAGTGCTCGTAGCGGAACCGCATGAAGTCGGGATGCCACACGAGCGTCCTCCCGGCCTCGAGGAGGGCCTCGCGCCGCGCCTCGTCGCGGGCGCCATTGCGGATGTACCACTGCCGACTGGTCACGATCTCGAGCGGCCGCTCGCCCCGCTCGTAATAGCGGACCTCGTGCTCGATGGACCGGGCCTCGCCGACCAACTCGCCCGAGTCGTTCAGCAGCGCGGCGATGGCAGTGCGGGCCGCTTTGGTGCTCTTTCCCCCGAGCCCGTCCCAGGCCCGCACCCCCGACTCGGCGGTCACCCACTCTGGACACTCGAGCTGCAGGCGACCGTCGCGCTGGACCACCGAGCGCATCGGCAGGCCGAGCTCGCGCCACCAGATGACGTCGGTCTGGTCGCCGAAGGTGCAAACCATCGCGACGCCGGTGCCCTTCTCCGGGTCGGCCAGCGGATGGGCGACCATCGGGACCGTGACCCCGAAGAGGGGCGTGACGATGTCGGTGCCGACCACGTCGCGCCAGCGGGCGTCGTTGGGATGCACCACGACGGCGACGCAGGCGGGGAGGAGCTCGGGCCGGGTCGTGTCGATCTCGACGTCGGCGCCTCCGGGCCGGTGGAACCGGAGCCGGTGGTAGGCGCCGGCCGTCGGCCGGTCCTCCATCTCGGCCTGGGCGACGGCCGTCTGCATGTCGACGTCCCACATGGTGGGGGCCTCGCTGAGGTACGCCTCGCCGCGGGCCAGGTTGCGGAGGAAGCCGCGCTGGGAGACCCGGCGGGAACGATCGCCGATGGTCGTGTAGGTCAGCTCCCAGGCCACCGAGAGTCCGACGTCACGGAAGACCTTCTCGAAGGTCACCTCGTCGCGGTCGGTGAGCTCCTGGCACAGCTCGATGAAGTTCCGGCGGGACACCGGGCGCTCCTTGCCGCCTCCGTCCCCGACGCGTAGGTGGGGGTCGTAGGGGAGGGTCGGGTCGCAGCGCACCCCGTAGTGGTTCTGGACCCGCCGGACGGTCGGGAGGCCGTTGTCGTCCCATCCAACCGGGAAGAACACCTCCTTGCCGCGCATGCGCCAGAAGCGGGCCATCGAGTCGAACTGGACGTAGCCGAAGAGGTTGCCGAGGTGAATGGACCCGCTGACCGTCGGGGGCGGGGTGTCGATGGAGTAGACATCGGCGCGCCCCTTCGAGCGGTCGAATCGGTAGGTCCGGTCGGTCGTCCAGGCGCGGTCCCACTTGGCCTCGAGGCCCTCCAAGGTGGGGCGATCGGGCAGGTCGCGACGGGGCGAGGCGCTCGGAACAGGCGTAGCCATGATCGGATTACCGTACCTGCGTGGTGCGCCTGTTCGACACTGCAACGGGCACGGTGCGGCCCCTCGAACTGCGCGATCCGGGCCACGCCTCGCTGTACGCGTGCGGCCTGACCGTCTACGAGCTGCCCCATATCGGCCACGGCCGGGGCTGGCTGGTCTTCGACGTGCTGCGCCGCTACCTCACGTTCGATGGCCTCAAGGTCCACCACGTCTCCAACGTCACGGACATCGACGACCACATCATCGAGCGGGCCGGACGGGAGGGCAGGACCGAGCCCGAGGTGGCTGCCGAATTCGAGGCGGCGTGGTGGAGCGCATCGGACGCGTTGGGCGTCCTGCGTCCGGACGACATTCCGCATGCCACCGCCTACATCGACGACATGGTCACCCTTGTCTCCGACCTGCTTGAACGAGATGTCGCCTACCGCACGTCGACCGGCGTCTACCTCGACGTGACCAAGGTCCCGGACTACGGGCTGCTCGGCCACCAGCCGATCGAGGAGCGCCGATCCGGGGCCCGGGTCGAAGTGGACACCGAGAAGCGCTCCCCCAAGGACTTCGTGGTGTGGAAGGGGGCCAAGCCGGGCGAGCCGACCTGGGACGCCCCCTTCGGCGAGGGGCGGCCGGGCTGGCACACGGAGTGCGTGGTGATGTCGCTGGACCTGCTGGGCGACGGGTTCGACCTGCATGGCGGAGGGCAGGACCTGCGCTTCCCGCATCATGAGAACGAGCGGGCCCAAGCGGTCGCGCAAGGCCGCCCCTTCGCTCGGCACTGGGTGCACCACGGCTGGGTGATGGCGGGCCGCGACAAGATGTCGAAGTCCCTCGGCAACTTCACGACCGTGGCCGACCTGCTCGCGACCTCGGACCCCCGGGCCTACCGACTGCTCGTTCTGCGCTCCCAGTACCGGTCCCAAATCGACGTGACGCCCGACACCTCCGTCGACGCCGAGAAGGCCCTCGACCGCCTCGACCGGCTGGCTCAGCGGTTCGGCCTCGACGGCCCGCGCGACCTAGGACGTGCGGCGGTCCCTGCATCGGCGTCCGAGGGGCTGGTCGCCGAGGTGGTCGACCGGTTCAGGGCATCCATGGACGACGACCTCGACACCCCCGGCGCGCTGGCCGGCCTGTTCGACGCGGCCACTCGCGCCCACGCACTGGCCGACGCCGGCGACACCGAAGCAGGGCAGGCCCTCGCCCGGACGGTCGCCACGCTGTGCGGAGTGCTCGGCCTGGAGCTGTCTGCCGGACTCGGCGAGTTGGATGACGCCACCCGAGCGCAGGTGGACGAGCGGGACGCGGCCCGGGCGGCCGGCGACTACCCCCGCTCCGACGCCATCCGCGACGAGCTGGTGACGCACGGATGGATCGTGGAGGACGGCCCGAGCGGCACCACCCTGCGCCGCTGAGCGAGCCGGAGCGCAACCGGGGATGGCTCCGCCCGCCGTCCGCCCGACCCCTGCTAGCGTCCCGCGCAGCGGCCGGGGGCAATCCGGCCGCGACGAGTGTGTGGGTTCACACGCCGAGCAAAGCGGTATTGCCAAGGCAATGCCTCAACAGCAACAGGGAGGATTGCCGAAGTGGCAACCGGAACAGTGAAGTGGTTCAACTCGGAGAAGGGCTACGGCTTCATCTCGCAACCCGACGGTGGCGCCGACGTGTTCGTGCACCACACCGCCATCCAGATGAGCGGTTACCGCGTGCTCGAGGAGGGCCAGCCGGTCGAGTTCGACGTCGAGGAGGGCCCCAAGGGCCTGATGGCGAAGGACGTGCGCCCGGCCGGTTGAGCCGGCCCACCAGTGCATCAGCGCAGTCCCACCAGTTTCTCCTCTGGAGTTTCGGGCAAGGTGTTCCCGCGGGCGGGCGCGGCTGGCCCGCCGCGAGAAGGGAGTTCCCGATGACCGAGTCTGCGCCTGCCTTCTGGCTGCAGCCGAGCGAGGAGCAGCAGGGCGTCGTCGACTGGGTCCACGAGTTCGCCGCCGGCGTCATACGTCCCGCCGCCCAGGAATGGGACGAACGGGAGGAGACGCCGTGGCCGATCATCGAAGAGGCGGCCAAGAACGGCCTCTACAGCCTCGACTTCATCGCCAACGCGTTCTCGGACAACTCCGGGCTTCTGCTCGCGCTCGTCTCGGAGGAGCTGACCTGGGGCGATGCCGGGATCGCGCTGGCGATCATGGGCTCGGCGCTCGCCGTGTCCGCCATCTTCCAGAGCGGCACGCCCGAGCAACAGGGGGAGTGGTTGCCCCAGTGTTACGGCACCCCCGGCGACATCAAGATCGCCGCGTTCGGCGTCTCCGAACCCGATGCCGGCTCCGATGTGTCGTCCCTCAAGACGAGGGCGGTCTACGACGAAGCCAGCGACGAGTGGGTCTTGAACGGGACCAAGACCTGGATCACCAACGGCGGCCTGGCCAACCTGCACGTCATCGTTGCCCAGGTCGACCCCGAACTCGGGGCTCGCGGCCACGCCAGCTTCGTGATCCCCGAGGGCACCAAGGGGATCTCACAGGGCACCAAGTTCAAGAAGCTCGGGATCCGCGCCTCTCACACCGCCGAGGTCATCCTCGACGACTGTCGGATCCCCAACTCCTGCCTCCTCGGCGGCAAGGCCAAGCTCGACGAGCGCCTGGCCCGGGCCCACGAGGGTGGCCACTCGGCCGTCCAGGCCGCCATGGGGACCTTTGAGGCGTCCCGCCCCTACGTCGCCGCGCAGGCCATCGGGGTCGGACGGGCCGCCTACGAGTACGCGTTGGACTACGCCAAGGAGCGGGTCCAGTTCGGCAAGCCGATCATCGAGAACCAGGCGATCTCTTTCACGCTGGCCGACATGAAGACCCGGCTCGACGCCGCGCGCCTGCTGGTGTGGCGGGCCGCCTGGATGGGACGAAGTCGCCAGCACTTCGGGGCCGCCGAGGGCTCCCAGTCCAAACTGTTTGCTGGGGAGACCGCGGTGTGGATCACCGAGAAGGCCGTGCAGATCCTCGGCGGCGCCGGCTACGTGCGCGAGCACCCGGTCGAGCGTTGGTACCGGGACGCCAAGATCTACACCATCTTCGAAGGCACCTCGGAGATCCAGCGGCTCGTCATTGCCCGGGCCATCTCGGGGATGCGGGTCAACTGAGGCCAGCCGTCCGCTGGAGCGGGCCGAGATGAGCGACGCCCCCTACGTCGTGACGCTGTGCACCGGCAACGCGGCGCGCTCGGTGATGGCGGCGTTCATGCTCGAGCACTGGGCTGAGCGGGCTGGCACCGTGCTCGCCGTGGCGAGCGCCGGCACGCACGTCGTCGAGGGCCAACCCATGGGCATGCGAACCCGCGCCGCGCTGGCCTCGATCCCCGAGCTCGGCGACCTCGCGGTGTCGGGCCACCGGAGCAAGCAGTTGAGCGACGAGCACGTCACCCAGGCCGACCTCATCGTGGCCATGGAAGCGGACCATGTCCGGTTCGTGCGGCGCCAGCACCCGGAGGCCGCGCGGCGGTGCGCGACGCTGCGACGGCTCTGCGCGGACCTTGTCGCCGGGCACGCGGCGCTCGATGAGCGGATCGCGGCTCTCGATCTCGGCGCACTGCCGCTCAACCCGGCCGAGGACGTGGCCGATCCGGCCGGCGGCGATGTCGACGTCTACGTGGCCTGCGCCGACGAGCTGTGGTCCCTGACCGGGCAGCTGTTCGGGGTGCTCTGATTCAGCTCGTCTCGATCCCGCGGAGCCCGGCCCAGGCCATCCGAGAGACCCGTTCGGCCAACAGGGCGACGTCCTCGGGGGAGGTGACGCCGGTCGCGCGGGCTGCCCCGTTGCCGGCCGCCTTCGACTTCGACCACTCGACCCAGAAGCGGGTCCCGCCCTCGGCCATCCCCACGATCTGGTAGGCGAGGAGCCGACGGTGCTCGGGGGCGAGCTCCGGCGGCATGGTGGACTCGATCTCGTTGAGCACGGCCGTCTCGACCTGGCGAGCCGCGCTCGCGAGCTCGAGGTCGTCGGGGGCAGTCCGGCCGAACAGGAGCCGGAAGGCGTCTTCATGGGTGACGATCAACTCGAAGTAGGCGCGGAACCCGTTCTCGGTCATCTCGCGGGGCCCGTTGGCAGCCCGATGCGCAGAGCGCAGCGCCAGGAGCAGCTCGTCGGACACCTGCTGGACCAGCTCGAGATACAGGGCCCGCTTGGAGGTGAAGTGTTGGTAGAGGAGCGGCTTGGTCACGCCTGCCGCGTTGGCGATGTCCTCCATGGTGGTGGCCCGATAGCCGTGCTCGCCGAACAGCCGGAGCGCGGTGCGGACCAGCTGCTCTCGGCGCTCGGTCGCACCCAGGCGGCGGGAGCGGGTAGCCGCTCGCTTCGGGGCGGTCACAGACGTCATCGCAATTCTCAAGGCTACCGGCCCGTCCGGCTGGAGGGAGCCCTAACGGTCCCCACGTCAACCGCGGGTGCGTTCAGAAGCGGACGCCGATTCCCGCCATCACCTCTGCCAGCAGCGCAGGCAGATGGCGCACCGAGAGGTGGGTGTCGGCGACCTCCCAATTGCGGTCGAGCAGCCCCGGCTCCGGATCGACGAGCCACCGTTCGAGGGGCTCGGGCTCGTCCAGCCAGAACCACTCGAACCCGTAATTGGCGAGCTCGACGGCGACCGGATACCGGCTGATGCAGAGCGGCCGCCGGTGGACCGCCGACTCGACGGCCGGGTTGCCGAAGCCCTCCCAGCTGGACGGGAGGAGCACCAGGTCGCAGGCCGCGTAGGCATCCTCGATGGCCAGCGTTCCCGGCGCGCCGCGACGCACCTTCGTGGACGCGCCGTCGAGGACCCGATCGAGCTCCGGGCCGAACCCGTCCTCGGCGGGGCCGAGGAGCCAATAGGTGGCCCCAAATCGCTCGGCCAGCGCGAGGCCACCGGCGACGTTCTTGCGGGGGAGCGCCCGGGTCGGTTGGAGGAAGAGCCGCTCGTCCGCGGGCGCGCCGAGAGTCGCCCGGCCACCGTCGCGATCGCCCAGCGCGGCCGAGGTGTCGAATCGGTTGTGGATGGTGATGGCGTCGATGCCACGCTCGGCGAGCTCGCGGCGGCTGAGGTCGTTGATGGTGACGTGGCGCCAATGCGCGTCGTCGGGCGGCGGGTCGGTGCCGAGGTTGGGCCGCTGCCAAGCCAGATCGTGATCGTGGAAGACGGCCGGCCGTTCTCGACACACCTCGGCCACGACGTCGGCGGCGGCGCGGTTGAGCGGGAGCGAGCAGAGGTTCTCGACGACCACGACGTCGGCGCCAGCGAGGGCGCGCTCGACCTCTGCTCGCCCCGGAGGCCGCGGTGCGGCGATGCCGAGCCCGGGTACCAGGTGGTCCACGGGGCCCGAGCCGGCGACCGTCGAGACCTCGAAGCGAAGTGATTCGAGCGCGCCGGCCCACTTGGCCGCCTCGATCGATACCCCGTCGGTCCCGCCCAGGCGGAACGACACGAAGGTGACCACCGGCACAGATGCGCAGCGTAGGACGGGGGAACGCGCCTCCAGAGGCTAAGCAGGCGTCGGCTACCGTGGCGTCTGATGCCCAAGCGTGCGCTCATCACCGGCGTCACGGGTCAGGACGGGTCCTACCTCGCTGAACTGCTCCTCCAACAGGGCTACGAGGTGATCGGGATGGTGCGCCGCTCGAGCACGGTGAGCTTCGAGCGGATCGCCCACTTCCAGGACCAGATCACGATCGTGGGGGGCGACCTCCTCGACCAGGCCTCGCTCATCACGATGCTGAGCGAGTTCCGGCCGGCCGAGGTGTACAACCTGGCCGCCCAGTCCTTCGTCCAGACCTCCTGGAGCCAACCGGTACTCACCGGTGAAACCACGGCGCTGGCGGTGACGCGGATGCTGGACGCCATTCGGATTGTCGACCCCTCGATCCGCTTCTACCAGGCCAGCAGCTCGGAGATGTTCGGGAAGGTCCAGGAGGTCCCCCAGCGCGAGAGCACGCCCTTCTACCCGCGCAGCCCCTACGGGGTGGCCAAGGTCTACGGCCACTGGATCACCGTGAACTACCGCGAGAGCTACGACCTGCACGCAACATCGGGGATCCTCTTCAACCACGAGTCGCCCCGCCGCGGGCTCGAGTTCGCGCCGCGCAAGATCGCGCACGGCGTGGCCCGCATCAAGTGCGGGCTCGACACCGAGCTGCGGATGGGCAATCTCGATGCCCAGCGCGACTGGGGGTACGCCGCCGACTACGTGCGGGCGATGTGGCTGATGGTCCAGGAGGACACCCCGACCGACTACGTGGTGGCATCGGGCGAGACCCACTCGGTCCGGGAGCTATGCGAGATCGCGTTCAACGTCGTCGACCTGAACTGGGAGGACCACGTCGTGGTGGACGAGCAGTTCATGCGGCCGGCTGAGGTCGACCTGTTGGTGGGGGATCCTTCGCGCGCCGCCGAGGAGCTCGGTTGGAAGCGGGAGGTCGAATTCCCCGAGCTCGTCGCCATGATGGTCGAGGCCGACCTGGCGACGCTGCGTCGACAGCTGGTCTGACCGGGCGGCGGGAGCGTCGTGGCCTCCGTAACCGCCAGCCCCCTCGGGGTCCTGATCGCGTTCGGCGCGGGGATCCTCTCCTTTCTCTCCCCGTGTGTCCTGCCGCTCGTGCCCGGTTATCTGTCGATGGTCTCGGGACTTTCGGTCGCCGAGCTCGAGACCGGCGCCAACGTTCCGCTCCGGCGGCTGGTCCGTGACATCGCGCTGTTCGTGGCCGGATTCACGCTGGTGTTCGTCGCACTGGGGGCGGCGGCGTCCGGCATCGGGCACGCCCTCGGCGGCCACAAGCGCGACCTCACCATCGCGGCGGGTGGTCTCGTCATCATCCTGGGTGCTGTCCTGCTGGTCGGGGCGCTCCCCGAGGCGGCCTGGGCTCGACTGGGGCCCCGGACGCGGGCACTCGGCGCCCGGGTGCTCTCGGAGCGGAGACTCGGCGTGCGGGCCGGCTCCTTCGACGCGTTCGCGGCACCGGTCATGGGCATGGCGTTCGGGTTCGCGTGGACGCCGTGCATCGGCCCGGTGCTCGGAGCGGTCACCGCGCTGGCAGCGTCCCGGGCCACCCTCGGCGGCGGGGTGCTGCTCCTGTTCGCCTATTCGCTCGGGCTGGGGGTGCCGTTCCTGGTCACCGGCCTCGCGTTCGGCCGGATGACCGCCACTTTCACGAGGGCCCGGCGCCGGCTCGGAGTCGTCCAGCTGGCCGGCGCGGCGGTGCTGGTGGCATTCGGCATCCTGCTGGTGACCAACCAGCTCGGGTGGTTGGCCGGCGAGATGCAGCAGCTCATGCGCCATATCGGCTTGGCCCGCCTGACCACCAGCTGACCCGGGCCCGCTTGGCCCCTCGGGGGGATCGGCTCGTAGCATTGGGCCAATCCCAATGGATCCCGTCGTTGTTCTCCGGGGCGCAGTGGCGCTCACGGGCCGCTTCCCCGCGCTCTCGGGCGTCGACCTGACCGTCGATCCCGGTGAGGTGGTGTCGGTGGTCGGCGCCAACGGCGCCGGGAAGACCTCGCTGCTCCGGCTGTGCGCTGGCCTCCTCCCACTCGCCTCGGGTGGGGCCACCGTGCTCGGCGTCGACATGGTCGCCGAGGCCCCGGCGGTGCGCCGCCGGGTCGGACTGCTCGGCCACGCCCCCGGCCTCTACGACGAGTTGACCGGGGTCGAGAACGTTCGATTCGCCATCCGGGCGGCCGGCGGCGACCCGAAGCGGGCGGATCCGGCCCTCGAGCGGGTCGGCGTCACCGGCCGGCTGGCCAAGACCCCCGCCGGCGCACTCTCGGCGGGCCAGCGGCGCCGGGTCGCGCTGGCCACCCTGGTGGCCCGGGCACCGGAGCTGTGGCTGCTCGACGAGCCCCACGCCGGGCTCGACCCGTCGGCCCGTGGGCTCCTCGCCGAGCTGATCGCCGAGGCGGTGGCCGGGGGGTCGGCCGTGGTGTTCTCGTCGCACGAGCCCGAGCTCGCGGCGGCGATGGCCGATCGCCGCGCCACCATGTCGGGCGGTCGGGTCACTGAGGTGGAGGCCGGCTCGAGGCGGGCCAAGCTCGCCGCGGTGATCGAGGGCGGCACCCATGTGGCGTGACGCGGCGCTGGTCGCCGGGAAGGACCTCCGCATCGAGCTCCGGTCCCGGGTCGCGCTCTGGCAGGTGCTCCCGGTCGCGCTGCTCTCGCTCGTCCTCTACGCGTTCGCGCTGGGCCCGGCCCGGCACACGCTCGCCTCGGCCGCCCCGGGTCTGTTCTGGCTGGCGGTCCTGTTCTCCGCCGTGCTGGCCACCCAGCGGAGCTTTGCCATCGAATCGGGGGAGGGGACCCGGGACCAGCTCCGGGTCACGGGGATCGACCCCGGCGGGGTGTTCCTCGGCAAGGCCGCCGCGGTCGCGGCGGAACTGGGCGTGCTGCAGGTCATCCTGTGGGCCGCGATGACCCTCCTGTTCGGCGTGCACGTTCGGGTCCCGTGGCTCGCGGTGGTCACCTCGCTGCTTGCGACGGTGGGCATCGCCGCCGCCGGCACTCTCTACGGCGCGCTGTCGGCGGGGTTGCGAGTCCGTGAGACCCTGCTGCCGCTGCTGGTCCTGCCGGTGCTCGCTCCAGTCCTCCTGGCCGCGTCGCGCGCGTGGGCCGGGGCGCTGAGCGGCTCGGTGTCGAGCGGCGAGTCGTGGCTCCGCGTGCTCGGGCCCTTCGCGGCGGTGTACCTGGTGGTGGGGATCGTGCTGTACGGGCCGCTCCTGGAGGCCACATGACCATGACCTCGTCCCCCGCCGTGAAGCCCCGTCCCAGGTGGGTGCGGGTGGTTGGCGCGCTGGCGCTGGTCTCGACCGCCGCCACCGTGTGGCTGGGGCTGTGGGTGACCCCGCCCGACAAGGTGCAGGGCAATCTGGTCCGGCTCGTCTACCTCCACCCGCCGATCGCGTGGGTGGCGCTCTACCTCGCCTTCGGCCTGGCCGCGCTCTCGAGCCTCCTGTACCTGTGGCGTCGAACCCGCTCGCTGTTCTGGGACCGCCTGGCGGCCGCCTCGGTCGAGGTCGGGGTCGTCTTCAACGCGCTGACCCTCGCCACCGGGATGCTGTGGGGCCGGCCCACCTGGGGGGTCTGGTGGACCTGGGACGCCCGATTGACTTCGACAGCGCTGCTGCTCGTGCTGTTCCTCGGCTACCTGGCCCTCCGGCGGGTCCCGGCCGACCCCACGGTGCGGGCCAAGCGCTGCGCGGTGGCGGCGCTGATCGCCTTCGTCGACGTGCCGATCGTCCACTTCTCGGTCATCTGGTGGCAGACCCTCCACCAGGGCGCCACGGTGCTCAACGCCAACCTCTCGCCGACCATCCACGGCTCGATGGCCTGGACGCTCCTGCTCGGCTTCATCGCGCTCACCCTCGTGTTTGTGTGGATGGTGGCAGTCCGCTATCGGATCGAGCTGCTTGCCGACCGCACCGGGGCCGCGAGCCTCGAGGTCTCGCTGGTCGAACGGTGGGCCGAGGGCGGCGGGGCCCCGGCCAATGGCAACGGCCCGGCCGAAGGCCCGGCGGCGGTCCGCCCGACCACCAGGGTCGGGCCATGAGCTACGTCGACTCCGGGTACGTCGATGCGGGGTACGCGGTCGGACTTTCGGTGCTGCTCCTCTACGCGCTCCGCCTGGTGACGCGCCGCCGCCGCTTGGAGCGGAGTGTCGAGCTGACTCCGCGAGAAGGGCCCGCCGCACCGGACCGGGCGAGCGGACCATGAGCGCCGCGCCGGTGCTCGAGCGGCCCCGGCCCGCCGCCGGGATCTCGACGAGGCGGCGCACCCGACGACGGTTGTGGCTCGCCGCAGCGGTGCTGGTCGGCGCGCTGGTGTTCCTCCTGGTCGAAGGGCTCGGGAGCTCGCTCGACTACTTCGACACCGTCGGCCAGGCCCTCACCCATCGGGCCACCCTCGGGACGACGACCTTCCGACTGGAGGGCATGGTCGTTCCCGGGACGATCCGCCGGACCACGGTCGGGACCGACTTCACCGTGTCCCAGGGGGCCGAGCGGGTCGCCGTGCGCAACGTCGGGTCCCCGCCCCAGCTCTTCCAGCAGAACATCCCGGTCGTCGTGGTCGGCCACTTCGCCTCGGCCGGCTCGACGCTGTTCCTCTCCAACCAGATCATGGTGAAGCACTCCGCCGACTACATCGCCAACCACCCCCGCCGGGTGAAGGCGCCGAACGGCACAGTCCGCTGAGCCTCTGGCAATGAACGCCGCCGTCGGGACCGTTGGCGTCTGGCTGGCCTTCGCGGCCGCGGTGGTCGGCGCGCTGGCCACGCTGGCTCAGATCGTCCGGCAGCGCCGCGGCGGGGCTTTCGACCCGCGCGTCGACGGCCGCCTGCTCGCCCCCGTGTTGGTGCTCGGCATGGTGGTGGCGGTCGCGGCAATGGAACACGCGCTGGTCACCCACGACTTCACGATCGCCTTCGTCGCCGACAACAACAGCCGGGCCACCCCGCTGCTCTATTCGATCACCGGCCTGTGGTCGGCCCTGTCGGGGTCGATCCTGCTGTGGGGGTTCGTGCTGTCGCTGTTCGTGGCGGCGTTGCTGTGGCGCTTCCGGGCCGACGCCCAAGACCCGGTGGTCGGGTGGGCGACGTTGGTCATGTTCGTGGTGGCGGCGTTCTTCGTCGGCCTCATGGTCGGGCCGGCCAACCCGTTCCAGCACGTGGTGGGGGCAGCGCCGGCGCAGGGGGCCGGACCGAATTCCCTGCTTCAGGACAACCCGCTCGTGGCCATCCACCCTCCGATGCTCTACCTCGGCCTCGTCGGCTTCACCGTGCCGTTCGCCTTCGCGATCGGGATGCTGGCCACCGGCCGGGTGGGGGAGCGCTGGCAGATCGAGGTCCGGCGCTGGACGCTCGCTTCCTGGACCTTCCTCTCGGTCGGGATCGTGCTCGGGGCGTGGTGGTCGTATCAGGTGCTCGGGTGGGGCGGCTTCTGGGCCTGGGACCCGGTCGAGAACGCGGCGCTGCTGCCGTGGCTGTGCGGGACCGCCTACCTCCACTCGGTGCTGGTCCAGGAGCGCCGCGGCCTCCTGCGGGTCTGGAACCTGGCCCTGGCGGTGGCGACCTTCTCGCTCACCATCCTCGGCACCTTCCTGACCCGCTCCGGCGTCATCGAGTCGGTCCACGCGTTCAGCGACTCCACCCTCGGCCCCGTCCTGATCGGCTTCTTCCTCCTCGTCGTGGTGGTCGGGTTCGGGTTGATCGCGTGGCGGGGCGACCGCATCCGCTCGCCCGGCGGCGTCGATGCCCCGCTCGGACGGGAGGGCGCCTTCCTCCTCAACAACCTGTTGTTCGTCGGGTTCGCCTTCGTGGTGCTGCTGGGGACGCTCTTCCCGCTCCTGTACCAGGCCCTCGAGAACCAGGCCGTGACGGTCGGCGCGCCGTACTTCAACACCGTGGCGGTGCCGGTCGGCCTGGCCCTGCTGGTCCTGATGGCGCTCGCTCCGGCGCTGTCGTGGCGGACCGTCGAAGCGGGGGTCCTCTGGAAGCGGCTCTCGCCGGCCGCCTGGGTGGCCGTCCTGATCATGGCCGGCTGCGTCCTGGCCGGGGTGCGTGGCTTCGTTCCGCTCCTCGCTTTCGGCCTTGGGACCTTCGCCGGTGCGTCGGCGGCCCGCTCGATCGCCGTCGCCGTGCTCACCAGCGTGCGGCAACGCCGCGGCGTGGTCCGCGGGTTCCTCGGCCGGGCCAACGGGGGGATGGTGGTGCACATCGGGGTGGTGGTCATCGCGGTCGGCATCACCGCCGCCACCTCCTTCGCCCACCGCGGTGAGCTCGCGCTGACCCGAGGCCAGCCGGTCCAGTTCGACGGCCACACCTTCGTGTTCGAGGGGCTGCAGCGGATCACCTCGCCGTCGCGGACCGCCACCGAGGCGAGGGTGCGCATCGACGGCGGTGGGGTCTTCGACCCGGCCGTCACCCAGTTCGCGGGGTCCAACTCCGAGGCCGTCGGCACCCCCGCGATCGACTCGAGCTTCACCGGCGACGTCTACCTGACCCTGACCGAGATCGGCGGGACCGGCCCCGCCACCGCGACCGAGCAGTTCCCGAACCTGTCCAGGGGGTCGGTCGCGGTCGGCGTCGTGATCGAGCCGCTGGTCGCGTGGCTGTGGGCGGGAGGGCTCCTGATCGGCCTGGGGGGCCTGCTGGCCCTCGTCCCCGGGCGCCGCCGCCGGCCGACCGACCCGGTGTCCGGACGGTCCCGGCTGTCCGAGGAGCCCGAGGCGGCGGGGGACCTCGAGTCCCCGCGGTCGTCGACCGAAGGCCGTACCGCCGAGACGGTGGGAACCCGTTGAGGGTCACCGAGTCCATCCGACCGCCGGCCATGGGCGGGCCGAAGCGGCATCGGCACACCGCCCGGTGGGTGGCCGGCGCCGTCGCCGTGGTGCTGGCGGTGGTCGCGGTGGTCGCCGGGACCAGACCGTCGGCTCAGGCGACCTCGGTGGCCAGCCCGCTCATCGGTCACCGGGCCCCCTCGATCTCGGCGATCGACTTCGGCGGCCGGCCGGCGTCGCTGGGGCGCGACCGCGGCGACTTCGTGTTCGTGAACTTCTTTGCCAGCTGGTGCCCGCCCTGCGCGTCCGAGGAGCCGAACCTGCTGCGCTTCGCCTTCGCTCACGAGAAGCAGTCCGACGTCGCGCTGCTCTCCGTCGACATCGACGATTCGACCTCGGGAGCCCGTCAGTTCGTCACCCGGTGGGGCCTCACCTGGCCGGCGGTGCCGGACCACGCCGGGCAGTTCGCCAGCGCGTTCGGCGTCGGCTCGCCGCCCATGACCTTCCTGGTGGACCCGAGCGGCACCGTCGTGGCCGCGTTCGCGGGCCCGATGACCTACCGCCAGTTGAAC
>JBOGFV010000307.1:0-5841 GCA_050743525.1 Acidimicrobiales bacterium | reverse complement strand
GGCGGCCAGCGCCCCGGCCTCGGCCCGATCGGCGTCGGTCGGCCGGCCGGCCCAGGCGATGGCGGGCGCCCCGAGCATCGCGACGAGGAGCGCCCCGCCGAGGATCGCGGCCGCCTCCGGGACCAGGACCCCCTCGACGCAGACGGCGGCCGCGCCGACCACGATCGCGACCAGCAGCGGGGCGAGCCCGCGAAGGTAGAGGTCCTGAAGCGAGTCGACGTCGGCGACCGCCCGGCGGGCCAGGTCGCCGGAGCGCCAGCCGGCCAGCCCGGCGGGGGACAGGGGCTCGAGCCGGTCGAACAGCCACACCCGCCAGCGGGCCAGCGCCCGGAAGCCGGCGTCGTGGGCGACCAGGCGCTCGCCGTAGCGGAGCGGGGCGCGGGCGAAGGCAATGACCTCGACGACGGCGAGCAGCCCCGCGATCACGCCGATGCCCGGGCGCCCCGCCGCTCTGTCCACCAGGGCACCCGAGCCGGCCAGCAGCCCCACGGTCGCGCCCGACGCGGCGATGCCGAGCGCCAGCGCGCCGGACAGGCGGCGCCACGGCGGCGGACTGACCCGCACGAGTCGACCCAGGGTCGAGGCGGTCGTCGGCGCGCTCATGGGCCCCCGACCAGGGCCGGACCGAGGACGACGACATCGTCGACGCCGGCCACGGCATCGGGATGATGGGACGCCACGATCACGGTGCGTCCCGCCAGCCA
Organism: Acidimicrobiales bacterium; assembly: GCA_050743525.1. GTDB lineage: Bacteria > Actinomycetota > Acidimicrobiia > Acidimicrobiales > RAAP-2 > Palsa-461. Next base: position 5,137 of record JBOGFV010000307.1, on the reverse strand, counting down.
CCCATCGAGGTGGGTGCGGAGCTCGGCGAGCGCGCCGGGGTCGAGGTGCGCGCCGATCTCGTCGAGCAACACGAGATCGCCGCCGTGCAGCACCGCGCGGGCGATCGCGACGCGCTGGCGCTCGCCGGAGCTCAGTGAGGTCCCGCCCTCGCCGAGCGGAGTCTCGAGGCCGCGCGGCAGCCGATCGACCGGTTCGATCAGCCCGGCGATGTCCATGGCCGCCCGCAGCTGGGTTTCGGTGGCCTCCAGGTCGCCGAGGCGAAGGTTCTCGGCCACCGATCCGGCGAACAGGTGGGGCCGTTGTGGGACCCAGGCGATGTGGCGCCGCCACTCCTCGAGCGACACCTCGGCCAGGTCGGTGCTCCCCACCGTGATCCGGCCCGCCGAGAGCGGCACCAGTCCCAGGAGCGCGTGGAGGGCGGTGGACTTCCCCGACCCCGACGGTCCCACCAGCGCGACCCGCGTGCCGGGTTCCACCCGCAGGCTGAGTGGGCCAAGCACCGGCCCGGCGCGGCCGGGGAACTCGACCGTGACCTCCTCGAGCGCGAGGGCGGCCCGGTCGAGGCCGGCCAGCGGGCGCCGGCCCTCCGGTTGCGTCGGGGTGGGCACCGCCAGGACCGAGGCGATGCGGTGGCCAGCGGCCTGTCCCTCGGCGGCCGCGTGGAACTCGGCCGAGGCCCGGCGGAGCGGCAGGAAGACCTCGGGCGAAACGAGGAGCACCGCCAACGCGACGTAGAGGTTGGTGTGGCCGTCGAGCAGGCGCAGGCCCAGCACCATCGCGACCACCCCGGTCCCGAGGCCGGCCAGGAGCTCGAGTGACAAGGAGGACAGGAAGGCGACCCGAAGCGTCCGCAGCGTCGAGCGGCGCAGGCCCTCGGTCGCCTCGGCGACCTCGCGCCGGCCGTAGTCGACCCGGCCGAACGCCCGCAGGGTCGGGAGGCCCTGGATCAGCTCCAAAAGGTGGGCCGAGAGGGAGGAGAGCTGGCGCCACTGCCGCCCGGTCGCGGCGGCGCTGCGCCGCCCGAAGATGACCATGGCCGGTGGCACCATGGCGACCAGCGCGGCCAGCAGCAGGACCGAGACCCAGTCGGTGATGCCGACCCAGACGAGCACGGCCGCCGGCGCGAGCACCGCCAGGGTGAGCTGGGGGACATAGCGGCCGAAGTACGCGCCGAGCACGTCGGTCCCCGAGGTCGCGCTGAGGGCGAGCTCGCCGGCCCGCTCACCCCCGAGCCAGGCCGGCCCCAGCGCGAGCACGTGGCCGAGGAGCCGGCGCCGGGTGGCGCCGGTCACCGCGTCGGCCGTCCGTCGGGCCGCCCACTCCGTCGCCCAGCCCGCCATTCCTCGGGCGATCATCGCCACCCCGATCCCGACGAGCTGGCCTTCGACCTGGCCGAGGGCCGCCCCCCGTTCGAGGACCCTCCGGATCACGGTGGCCAAGAGGACCGCCTGGACCACGACCGTCGCGGCCTGGAGGAGGCCGCCGGCGACCGCGACGGCCTGGAAGGCCCGGGCCTCGGCGCCCAACCCGCCGACGGGCCCGTCGAGCGGCCCGGCGACGCGTCGAGCCGTCCGGCCGGGGGTGGTCACCAGCGAGACGTTACCGATACCGTCCCGAAGGCCCGGATCGGCGCCCGCTACCGAGGTGGGAGAGCCATGGCCTTGCGGTACCGGGTCTCGGGCACGAGCTCGTCGCCGATGGCGGTCAGCTGGGTGGCGCCGTCGGGAGCCCATCCGGCCGCCTCGTAGAAGCGGCGTCCCCGCGCGTTGGAGTCGAGCACCCAGAGGGTGGCGCTGGCGAACCCGGCCGCGGCCAGCCGGGCCTCGGCCGCTTCGATCAGTCGGCGCCCGACGCCGGTATCCCAGTGCCCGGGCAGGACGTAGAGGGCGTTGAGCTCGCCCACCTCGGGCGCCGCGTCGGCGTCCCGGCACTCGCCGATGTGGGCGAAGCCGACCACGGCGTGGCCGTCGTCGGCGACGATCGCGACTCGAGACGGTGGTTCCGAGTCGGCCAGGATGTGGCGCCACCGCCCGGTGCGATCGTCGATCGACAGGGCGTCGAGATGCGCGTCGGGGACCTGGCCGCGGTAGGCGACCCGCCAGGTCTCGACCTGCACCGTGGCGATGCCGGGGGCGTCGCCGGCCGGCGCGGTTCGGATCTCCATCCCGAGATTGTGGCGCCGCCCGGACCGCCCGGGCGTCCCGGGACCTCAGCTGGTGAGGATGCCGCCGTCGACCGGCAGCACGATGCCGGTCACGTACGAGGCGGCGTCGCTGGCCAGGTAGACCACGGCGGCAGCGCACTCCTCGAGCTCGCCGGTCCGCCCGGCCACCACCCGCTGGGGGACGAGCCCCTCGAGGTACCCGGGCGGGTACTGGTCGGTCATCTCAGTCTTGAAGAACCCCGGCGCGATCGCGTTGACGCGGATGTTCTTGCGGCCGGTCCACTGCTGGGCCAGGTCCCGGGTCAGGCCGATGATGGCGGCCTTGCTGGAGGAGTAGGCGGCCTGGGGCAGGCCGGCGGTGGTCAGTCCGAGCACGCTGGAGATGTTGACGATCGAGCCGCCCTGCTGCATGGCCCGGGCTGCGCACTGGGTCATCCAGTAGGTGCCGAACAGGTTGGCCTCGACCACCCGGCGGAACGCCTCGGGGCTCTCCCGGGTGGCCGGCACCGCCGTCCCGACGCCGGCGTTGTTGACCAGGATGTCGAGGCGGCCGAACGCGGCCAGGGTCTCGTCGACCAGCCGCTGGCAGTCCTCGGGCTTGGTGACATCGGTGGCGACGGTGATGGCCCGGCGCCCGGCCTCGGCGACCAGCTTCGCCGTCGCCTCTAGACCGGACCGGCGGCGCGCGCCCAGGGCCACGTCGGCTCCGGCCTCGGCGAGCGCCGTGGCGAAGGCCACCCCGAGGCCGGAGGAGGCGCCGGTCACGACGGCGACGCGGTCGTCGAGTCGGAATCGGTCGAGAATGCCCATGGCCCGGCGACCGTACCGTGCCCGGGCTGGGGATGCCGCCCGGCGCGGTTCAGGTCGTGGTGGCCAGCGCCCGCTGCGAGTGCCTGGCGATCAGCCGGGCCGCGTTCTTCGGCACGCTCGACACCTGCGCGCCGGGGGCCGGCCCGCTCCCGGGGATCGCGGTCGCGACGGGGTGGAATGCCGACGCATTGCTGGAGTTCGGGGGGAGGGGCCCGAGGAACGGATTGAGCGGCTTGGCCACCGGGGGTGGCTCGTGGAAGGGGCCGTGCTTCGCGGAGAAGTCGAAGAAGTCGAGCATGTTCTGGGCGTTGGCGTCCCGGTAGGTCAGGGCGGGCAGGTTCCACTTGGTCTCGACCAGCTTGAGGATCGAGGTGTGGTCGTAGACGACGTGGGACACGTGGTTGCGCTTGGACCAAGCCGAGACCACCACGCAGGGGACCCGGAAGCCCGACATGTCGTAGCTGCCGGGCTGGTCGGGCGGCACCGTGATCTCGGGTGCGACGTTGTCGGGCCGGACCATTGGGACGGGCGGCACGTGGTCGTACCAGCCGCCGTGCTCGTCGTAGTTCAGGATCAGCGCGGTGTCGGGCCAGTTGGGTGATTCGAGCACCGCGTTGATCATCGTGGCGGCGTAGGCCTCACCGATCGAGATGTCGTTGTGTTCCTCCGAGAAGTTGTAGTAGGGGTCGATGATCGAGAACGCCGGGAGGTTGCCGGACTTGGCGTCGGCGAGGAGCTGCTCGAAGTGCACCACCTTGCCGTCGGTCTCGTTCTTGGTGAAGTTGGGGAGGAACAGCGCACAGGTGGGGAGGTCCGGGTAGTAGTCCTTCCAGCTGATCCCGTGTTGGTCGAGCCGGTCGAAGATCGTCCCGTGGGGGGCGTCGGCGGCCGAGATCCCCGAGGCATTGGTGGCCACATTGCCGAGCGCGGTGCCGGCGATGAGGAACCGGCGGTTCGGGTAGGTCTGCGCCATGACCGAGCTGAAGTAGCGGTCGCCGACCGGGAACTGCTTGGCCAGCGAGTAGTAGAAGGGCAGGTCCTCGCCGGTCCAGTACCCCATCGAAGCGGGTCCACAGCCCTTGACGAAGCCCAAGTTGGTGCCATGGTCCCAGCTGACGTGAGAGACGTTCCAGTCCTGGCCAATGTGGGTGTCGGCGTAGCCGAAGGTGTTGGGGTTGTGAAACGACCGCACGAACCCGCCGGCCGGGTTGGGGTTGTAGTTGAGCGGCCGCCCGTGCGGGCCGGGCGTCAGCCCGTCGCCCCGTCCGAGCATGCCGAGGTGATCGTCGAACGAATGGTTCTCCATCATCACCACGACGATGTGCTTCAGCTTCGGGAGCATGTCGGTGCCGGCGGCCACATGCGGGAACGGCCGCGTGCCCGGCGGGAGGAGCTTGCCTCCGGGTCCGAGTCCGAGGGCGCCCGAGGGCGCGTGCCCCGACTTGGTGGTGGCCGCGTAGGCCCCTTTCGTTGCGCCGCCGAGGCCAGCCGCCAGGGTCCCGGCGACACCAGCCCCGAGGAGCTGGCGCCGACTGAGGCGTGATCGGTCCTGGGGCGGGGGCTGGCTCGTGGCGGCACAACGTACCCGGGGTCCCCGGGTTCGCAAGGGCGCCCCGGGTCAGTCGAACGCTTCGGGGACTCCCAAGGTCGCGCAGTTCCGGCGGTAGGCACGCAACAGCATCGGCCGCATCCACAGAATCGGCTTCGGGAAGCTGGATAGGAAGTTGTTGCCTTCGGCTGGGGTCATGGCGAACTTCACGCCGCCGAACAACCACGAGATCCCCTTGCGCGGCGCGTTCTTGGCCACTCGGGCCGCGATCTTGTGGGCCTCCGCGTCGGGAATGTGCTCCTGGAGCAACGGGAAGAAGACCGGCTCCTCGGCGTCGAGATGCTTACGGACATGGTCGGCGAACGTGCTCGCCAGCTGGGTCGCCTCGGCCACCGCCCCGTCGTCCGGACCGCCCGCCTGCAGGCGCACTGCCACGGCGTCCATTCGGTCGAGAAGGGCGTCGATCTCGTGGTGCTCGGTCTGCAACGGTCCGATCTGGGCCGGATCTCCGCCCTTCTCGAGGATGGCTGGGAAGTACTCGGTGTCCTCGACATGATGGTGGAACCGGAGGCCGGCACCGCCAAATCCGACCAACCCACCGAGGGTCTTGCGC
>JBOGFV010000306.1:0-4168 GCA_050743525.1 Acidimicrobiales bacterium | reverse complement strand
CTCGTACTCGCCGTAGTCCCACTCGAGCAGGTCGTCGGTCGGCTCGGCCCGGCCCCCGAACCCGGCCAGCGCGCCGGTCTCGGTGGCCCGGGCCAGCGGGCTCGTCAGCACCAGCTCGAACGGCACGTTCCCGAGGGCCCGGGCCAGCCCTCGGGCCGCCGCCCGGCCCTCCTCGGTGAGCGGGATGTCCGTCCGGCCGGTGTGGCGCCCGGCCTCGCTCCATTCGGTGGCCCCGTGCCTGGCCAGCCAGAGTTTGGGCAGGTCGGGGGTCGGGTACCAACTCACGCGATCACAAGACCATCAGCCGGGAAGGCCCGCAACTCGGGCTCACCCGCAGGCCAGCAGGCACGGAACTGGAATGGAACACCCGGGCCCGGCGTTGGATCAACCGTGAGTGGTCCGAACAGATCGCAGGCCTGTCACAGCCCCGAGAGAGGCTCGCGGGCCGGCGGAGGACCGGGAATAGACCGAGGAGCGATGACGCAAGTGGGTGGTCGGCGATGAGCCCGCAGAGTGCACCGGTGACCGACAGCCTCGGGCTGCTGCTCCATGACCTCGAGCAGCACCCGATGCCCGACTACGACGGCCAGCTGGCCCTGGCCAAGCGGGTCGCGGCCGGCGACGAGGAGGCCAAGCGCGAGATGGTCGCGGCCAACCTCCGCCTGGTCGTCCACTGGGCCCGGCGGTACAAGGACCGCGGCGTCGACATGGGCGACCTCGTCCAGGAGGGCACCTTCGGCCTGATCCGGGCCGTCGAGAAGTTCGACTGGGAGCGGGGCTTCCGGTTCTCCACCTACGCCACGTGGTGGATCCGCCAGGCCCTGCAGCGGGCCGTGCAACAGCACGGGCGCATCATCCGCCTCCCCCTCGAGGTCGGCGAGCGCCTTCAGCGCCTCGACGCTGCGACCGCCGAGCTCACCAGCGAGCTCGGTCGCACCCCGAGCTCCGAAGAGCTCGATGAGGCGACCGGCATGACCGCGGCCGAGCGCGAGGCGCTCGCGGGCGCGGCGCGGGTGTCGGCCAGCCTGGACCAGCCGGCCGCCGCCGACTCGACGACCTCGCTCGGCGACCTGGTCGCCCCGGACTCGTCCGCCTGGACCGAGGACGTCGAGCAGGGCCTCGTGTTCGAGCGGATCCGCGGCGCCATCGAGCGCCTCCCGAAGCTCCAGCGCGATGTGCTGCGGATGCGCTTCGGGTTCGACGGCTCCTCCCCTGCCTCGTTGCAGGTCACCGCCGAGCGGCTCGGGGTCGGCGTCCGGCGGGTCCGCCGCGCCGAGGAGGAGGGCCTCGCGACCCTGCTCCATGACGACGACGTCGTCGGCGCGTACCGGGCCGCTTAGCTGTCAGCCCAGCTCGGGCACCTGACCCAGCACCGCCACCAGATCGGCCGGCACCGGCGCGCGATAGGTGACCGGCCCGTCGTCGGCCGGATGGTCGAACGACAACTCGAACGCGTGCAGGAAGAACCGGCCGTCGGCGAGCTGCGTCGCGTCGGTCGAGCCGTAGCGGGCGTCCCCCACCACCGGATGCCCGATCGCCGCCATGTGGACGCGGATCTGGTGGGTGCGTCCGGTCTCGAGGGTCGCGACGACAAGCGTCGAGGGGACCGGTCGGTCATAGCGGGCCATCACCTCGTAGGCGGTGCGGGCCTCGCGTCCGGTCGACGACACCGTCATGTGGGTCGGGCGCCGGGCTGACCGGCCGACCGGCGCGTCGACCACCCCGCGATCCGCCTCCACGTGCCCATGCACGAGGGCCGCGTAGCGGCGGTCGGCCCGGTGCTGCGACAGCTGCTCGCTGAGCGAGCCGAACGCCCGCGGCGTCCGGGCCACCACCAGCAGCCCCGAGGTCCCTCGGTCGAGACGGTGGACGATGCCGGGTCGGTCGGCTTCGCCGAGGCCGAGCCCGGGCAGCGCACCGACCTCGGGGAAGCGAGCCAGGACTCCGGCGGCCAGGGTGCCCCGCTCGCGGCCGGCCCCCGGGTGCACGACCAGGTCCCAGGGCTTGTCCACCACGACCACGTCCTCGTCGACGTGGACGACCCCGAACTCGACGTCGGGCTCGGGGACCAGACCGCCGGGCTCGGCGTCGGGCAGTTCGATCGAGAGCGTCGAACCGGCGCGCACCGGGGTGTTGCGGCGGGTGGTCGCTGTCCCGTCGACCCGCACGTTCCCGTTCGCGATCAGCTGGGTGGCGGCATCGCGCGACCGGCCGGTCACGAAGGCCACCACCCGGTCGAGCCGGACCCCGTCGAGCATGGCCGGCACCGCGGCGTCGACGCGGTCCCCGCTCATGCCGGCGCCGGTGGGCGCTGAAAGAGGACGAGCGCCGCGATCAGCACCGCGCCGAGCGTGATCGAGGCGTCGGCCACGTTGAAGGTCGGCCAGTGCGTCAGGGTGACGAAGTCGACGACCGAGCCGTGGTGGCCGCGGAATGCCCGGTCCGACAGGTTGCCGATCGCGCCGCCGAGCACCATCCCGAGCCCGACCGACATCGCCGCCGATTGGCTGCGCCACGTCACCACGACCAGCAGCGCCACCACGGCCGCGGCGGCCGCGATGATGACCCCGGACGCCCCGGAGAAGAGGCTGAAGGCGACGCCCGAGTTGAAGGTCAAGTTGAGGCCGAAGGGTCCGAGGACGTGCACGGGCCCATGCAGATGGGCGAGCGCCACCGACTTGGTGATCTGGTCGGCGGCGACGACCACGGCCCCGGTGCCCGAGGCCACGGCCAGGCGGCGGCGGCCGGCGCGGCGCACCGGGCCGGCGGCGGCCGCCTCGCGATCGCTCAGCGCCGCGACAGGCCCCCGCTCTTGCAGGCCACGCAGAGCCGGGCATAGGGAAGGGCCCGCAGCCGAGCCTTCATGATCGGCTGGTGGCAGCGCTCACACGCGCCGTAGGTCCTTTTGGTGATCCGCACCAGCGCATCGTCGATCTCCTCGACCGCCGAGAGCGCCTGGGCCGAGAGCACGAGGTCACGCTCGCGGTCGACGGTGACGGTGCCGCCTTCGCCCGACTCCTCGTCGAACTGGACGTCGCCCGGCTCCCGCTCCTGGGCGAGGGAGTCGGCCTCCGCCTTCAAGGCGTCGGCCTGCTCCTGGTACACGATCTTCTCGGACAAGAGGAACGCCTTCTGGTCGGCCAGGAACTTGGCGTCGCTCGCGTACGGTCCGATCGAGGCCCGGGCGCGGGGTTTCTTCCCCACCGGCGCGGCCTTCTTGGCCGGGGCCTTGGCGACCGGCGTGGCCTTGTTGGCCGGGGCCTTGGCGGCCGCCTTGGCCGGGGCCTTCAGGGCCGGCGCGGCCTTCTTGGCAACGGTCTTGGTGACCGGCGCCTTGGCCGCGGGGGTCGCCTTCTTGGCCGGAGCCCTGGCTGCGGGGGTCGCCCTCTTGGCCGGGGCCTTCTTGGCGACGGTCTTCTTGACCGGCGCCTTGGCCTTGGCGGCCTTCTTGGCCGGGGCCTTGCTCGCTGGGGTCATGTGCTCCTCCTACCGCGGCCCAAGGCCGGCGGGACCGCTGCCCCGTGCCGAGGACCGGCGACCAAGGGGCGGTGACGATACAGGAACGCCCGGGGGCGTTCAAAACTTCCCTGCGGACGCGATCCGACCACCGATCCGTGGGCGGGTGGGTCCGGAGGGGGACGTGGGGTCCCTCAGCCCCTTCCTTCCGGCGGAACGGTCGCAGCGGGCCCTCGCAGGTCGAGCACCTGGGCGACCGTGTCGTCGTCGGCGGCTCCGTCCTCGTCGTCATCGAAGATCTCGGCCACGTCCTCCTCGCCGGTCCCGAGGCGCCCGGCGGCCTGCCGGCCGCTGTCGACGGCGCGCGGTCGCATCGCCATCAGCGATTCGGCCGGCTGGACGTTGTCCTCGATCCACTTCAGGACCTCGGAAAGCATGGCCCGGAGGCGGGAGCGCTCCGACTCGAGATGCCGGGCCATGTTCTCGACGTCGGTGGCCAGCTGGGCGCGCATGCCCTCGAGACGGGTGACCTCCTCGCGCAGGCGGTGCTGGGAGTCCTCCATCAGCTGCTTGGCCTCGTCCTCGGCGCGGTTGACGAGCAGCCGGGCCCGCTCCTCGGCGGAGGAGACGAGGCGGGTCGCCTCGGCCTCGCTCTCGCGCTTGGTCTGCTCGACGAAGCGCTGGGCGAGGATCAAGGTCTGTTGCAACGACT
>JBOGFV010000305.1:0-5739 GCA_050743525.1 Acidimicrobiales bacterium | reverse complement strand
GCCAGACCCTGGTGGTGCTCGAGTCAATGAAGATGGAGCACGTCGTGGTGGCGGGCCGACCGGGCACGGTCAGCGAGGTCCTCCCCGGCCCCGGGGACACCGTCGAGAAGGGTGACCGTCTGGTGGTCATCGAGCCTGGCTCCGGCCCGGCCGCCGCCGAGTCGGCGGCGCCGAGCGCGGTGGGCGGGATCCGGCCCGAGCTCGAGGAGGTGCTCACCCGCCGGCTGGCGCTGCTCGACGAGAGCCGGCCCGAGGCGATGGAGCGGCGTCACGGCACTGGCCACCGCAGCGCCCGCGAGAACCTGGCCGACCTGTGCGACCCGGGTTCCTTCGTCGAGTACGGGGGGCTGGTGGTGGCGGCCCAGCGCCGCCGCCGCTCGGTCGAGGAGCTGATCGAGCGGACCCCCGCCGACGGGCTGGTCGGCGGGATCGCCCGGGTGAACGGCGAGCGCTTCGGGCCCGACCGGTCCCGCTGCGCCGTCATCTCCTACGACTACACGGTCTTGGCCGGAACCCAGGGCCACATGAACCACCGCAAGAAGGACCGGCTGTTCGACGTGATCGAGCGGCTGCGGCTCCCTCTGGTCCTGTTCGCCGAGGGCGGTGGCGGTCGGCCCGGCGACACCGACGGCGCGTCGGTCACCGGGCTCGAGACCGAAGCCTTCGCTCGCTTCGCCCGGCTGAGCGGCCTCGCTCCGATGGTGGGGGTGGTCGGGGGGCGCTGCTTCGCCGGCAATGCGGCCCTGCTCGGCTGTTGCGACGTGATCATCGCGACCGCCGACACCACCCTCGGCATGGGCGGTCCCGCCATGATCGAGGGCGGGGGCCTCGGGGTCTTCCCGCCCGAGGCCGTTGGGCCGATGTCGGTCCAGGTCCCGAACGGCGTCGTCGACGTGGCGGTCGCCGACGACGCCGAGGCGGTCGCGATGGCCAAGCAATACCTGTCGTACTTTCAGGGGCCGATCGACCGTTTCGAGTGCGCCGACCAGGAGGCCCTGCGGGTGTGCGTGCCCGAGGACCGCCGCCGCGTCTACGACGTCCATTCGGTGATCGAGCTGGTGGCCGACACCGGCTCGGTGCTCGAGTTGCGACCCGAGTACGGGCTGGCCATGGTCACCGCGCTGGCCCGCCTGGAGGGCCGCCCGGTCGGCATCGTGGCCAACAACCCGATCCACCTGGCCGGCGCGATCGACGCGTTCGCGGCCAACAAGGCAGCCCGGTTCCTGCAGCTGTGCGACGCCTTCGACCTCCCGGTCGTCTACCTGTGCGATACGCCCGGCTTCATGGTCGGCCCGGAGGCCGAAACGGCCGCCCTGGTCCGCCACGCCGGCCGGCTGTTCGTGGTCGGGGCCAGCCTGACCGTCCCGTTCTGCACGGTGGTGCTGCGCAAGGGCTACGGGCTCGGGGCCCAGGCCATGGCCGGCGGCAGCTTCCGAGAGCCGCTGTGGATCGGGTCGTGGCCGACCGGGGAGTTCGGCGGGATGGGGCTCGAAGGCGCGGTGCGGCTCGGCTACCGGCGCGAGCTCGAGGCGGTGGAGAACCCCGAGGAGCGGGAGGCTCTGTTCAACGAGATGGTGGAGCGCTCCTACCGCATCGGCAAGGCCCTGAACGTCGCCACCTACTTCGAGGTCGACGAGGTGATCGACCCCGCCGAGACCCGCCAGCGGGTCGCCGCGGTCCTGGGCGCCGCGCCGGCCCCACCGGTCCGCACCGCCAAGAAGCGGCCGGTCGTCGACCCCTGGTGATGGCGCGCCGACGTTGTCGGCGAGAAGGTTCTTCGATAGCGTCGTGCCGCTCCGGAGGCGGGCCCGATCGCCCCCGCCGGTCACTCGTTCGGGATCGGGGGGTTCCTTCGGACGGTGCCTCGGGGAGCCGGCTCCGGCCGCTCCCCGAGGTGGCCGTCGGACCGCCGCACCAGGGACCGGTCGAGCGCGCCGACCTCGGTCACGCCGCACAGCGCCATGACCCGGGCCAGCTCGGCACCGAAGGTGGCCATCAGGTCGCGCACGCCCTCGGCGCCGCCGGTGGCCAGGGCCCACAGGACCGGCCGGCCGAGCAGCACGCCGTGAGCCCCCAATGCCAGCGCCTTCACCACGTCGGAGGCCCGCCGGATCCCGCCGTCGACGTACACCTCCATGCGGTCGCCGACCGCGTCGACCACCTCGGGGAGGGAGTGGGCCGTCGGTGGGGCGTCGTCGAGCTGGCGCCCGCCGTGGTTGGACACGATCACCGATGCCGCGCCGGCGTCGGCGCATCGCTGGGCGTCGTCGCCCCGGCACAGGCCCTTCACCATCACCGGCAGGCCCGAGAGGCCGCCCAGCCATTCGATGTCGTCGAGGGTGAGCGCGGGCTCGAGGTCGCGGACGACCTGCTCCATGAACCCCCATCCCGGCCCGTGGACACCGGCCGGGCCGGCCACGTTGGGAAGGCTGAGGTGGTCGGGGAGTCGGACCCCGCTCTCGAGTTCTCGGGTCCGCAGCCCCGAGACCGGGAGGTCGACGGTGAAGACGAGGGCCCGGTAGCCGGCCGCGGCGGCCCGATGCACCATCTCGGCCGTCCGGGCCCGGTCCTTCAGGATGTACACCTGCATGAGCAGGACCGCGTCCGGCGCCGCCGCCACGACGTCGTCGAGGTCGCAGGTGGCCAGGCTGGACAGCACCATGGCGGCGCCCGCCCCGTGGGCTCCCCGGGCGGTCGCGAGCTCGCCCTCGGGGTTGGCCAGGCGCTGCAGGGCGGTCGGCCCGACCAGGATCGGCATCGCCACCGGCGCGCCCAGGACGGTCGAGGCCGTCGACACCGACGAGACGTCGAACAGCACCCGCGGCCACAGCCGCCACGCCGACCACGCCGCCACGTTCTCCTCGAGCAGCCGCTCGCGCTCTGCTCCGCCCGAGTAGTAGGCGTAGGCCATCTCGCCGATGGCGGCCCGGGCCCCCTCCTCCATGGCGGCGAGGTCCAACCAGCGCGGCGGTGTGCGCCCCTCGGTCACAGCGCCGTGAGGACGACCTTGCCGAGCTTGGACCCCGCCCCGAAGCGCTCGTAGGCCCGCTCGACCTCGGCGAAGGGGAAGGTCGCGCAGACCGGCACCGAGAGCCGCCCGGAAGCCAGATGGGGAACGACGTGACGGCGGACCGCCTCGACGACGGCCCCCTTGGCGGTCCGGTCGCGCCCCCGCAGGGTCGAGCCCGAGATCCGGGCCCGCCCGCCCATGACCCGGCCCAGGTTGAGCTCGACCTGGCCACCGCTGCCGATTCCGATGACCACGATCCGCCCACCGACGGCCAGCGCGTCGAGCGCCGAGCCGAAGCTCGCCGCGCCGACCAGCTCGAGCACGACATCGAAGGGGCCGTGCGCCCCGACCGCCTCGGGGTCGATGACCTCGTGCGCCCCGAGCGCGGCCACCTCCCGCCGGCGCTCCGAGTCCCGGACCGAGGCGACCACCGTCGCCCCGGCGAGCACCCCGAGCTGCACCGCGGCGGTGCCGACGCCCCCCGCCGCCCCGGTCACGAGGAGCCGCTCGCCGCTCCCGAGACCACCCTGGGTGAACAGGGCGTCGTGGGCGGTGCAGAAGACCTCGACGAAGCCGCCCGCCTCCGGCCAGCCGACGTCGTCGGGCACCGCGAGCGCGTGTGCCTCGTCGACCGTGGCCAGCTCGGCCTGCGCGCCACCGCCCACGAGGGCCATGACCCGGTCCCCGACGCCGAACCGGGTGACCTGGGCACCGACTGCGCCCACCTCGCCGGCCATCTCCATGCCCGGGATGTCTTGGGGGGAGCCGGCCGGGGCTGGGTAGAAGCCCCGCCGCTGGGCCATGTCGGCGCCGTTCAGCCCGGCCGCCCGCACCGAGACCAGGAGCTCGGTGTCACCGGCGACGGGCTCGGCGTGATCCTCCCAGTGGAGCTTGGTGTCGCGAATCACGACCGCCTTCATCTCGGCCCCCGGTCGATCGGCATCTTCGAGACACTTGCCGATCCCGGGGTCGGGCGCTACCCGCCTGAGGCGGCCGATCCGGCCCCGAGCTCGTTCCAGGACCGGGTCATCCGAACGATGCCGAGGACGCTCGCGACCGTCGCGGCGAGCATGAGGGCGGCGGTGAGCACCAGCTGCAGGTTGAACGGCGAGCCAGGCGTGCCATTGGCGGCGCCGTGAAGGAACCACGGCGCGTCCGAGGCGATCGAGGCCCACCAAACCCCAGCCAGTGCCGTCATGGCGACCATGGACAGCGCGACCGCGGTGGCGACGAGCGCCCACAGGCGCAGCACCGGCATGCCGACATCGACGCGACGAGCGGTTGCCATGGCGGCCCAGGTCCACAGGGTAAGCGCCACCACCCCAGCGAAGCCGACGGCGAGGAACGCGGCGCTGTACCCCGCGTCGGCACCGTTGCGCTGCGCATTGGTCAGCGAGTGTGCCCACGGCGCCACGGCGCCGATGCCAGCGCCGGCGATTGCGGTGAGGAGCGCGGCGGCGAAGGCCGGCCGCTTCAAGGGCCTCCACCCCCCGGCCCGGAGGAGGCGCACCAGCGCGGGAGCAGCCGCCAGGGCCGCGGTCACGGCGAGGACACCGGCAACAACGGCGATCACGGTCAGCACATTCAGTGATGTCGTTGGAGTGCCGAGGTCGGCACTGGTGACCGCCGACGGGAAGTGCTCCGAGAACTTGGCCAGGCTGGCGCCGGCGATCACGAAGGCCGACCAGGCGCCGAGCACCACCAGCACGCTGGTCCGGACCCGCACCGCCGGGGGAGCCGACCGCCCGATCACGCCCGACGCAAAGGCCCGCTCGCGCAGCCCCGCAAAGGCGATCGCGCTCCGGAACCGGGCGGTGGGGGTTCGACCCCCGAGTTGGTCCTCCATCAGCGCGGTCAGCTCCCCGCCGTAGCGGGTCCGCCACTCGGCCGGATACCACCGGAGGAGCGCGTTGGGCCCCCTCGTGGTCATTGCGCCCCCGCGAACCCGAGCCGGGTCGCACCGGTCGTGGCGATCCGCTGCATGTCGGCCACTGCGCTGGCCAGGGCGGCCGACCCGGCTGCGGTGATCCGGTAGGGCCGACGGCGGTCCTCGCTCGGCATCGGCTCGATGAGTCCCTGCTCCTCGAGCCGGGTGATCGCCCCATAGAGGGTCCCGGGCCCCAGCGCGACCCCGGCGAACGACTCGATGTCCTTGGTGAGCGCGTGCCCGTGCTTCGGGCCGGCCGCCAGGCTGGTCAGGATCAGCACCGGCGGCTCGTTCTGTCTGCGGAACTCCATGACGCGACCGTACTACGTCTGACGTAGTACGGAAGACACTTGACCGATCTGTGTCTTCACCTGCGACTTCGCGATGTCCCAAGCGGCCCGCTCTCCATTAGGGTGCGACGCATGGCTCTCTACGACATCCCCATCGCAACCCTCGACGGCTCGCCGTCCTCGCTCGCCCCCTACGAGGGCAAGACGCTTCTCTTGGTGAACGTGGCGTCCAAGTGCGGGCTCACCCCCCAGTACGCGGGGCTCGAGAACCTGCAGAAGACCTACGGCGACAAGGGTTTCAGCGTCCTCGGCTTCCCCTGCAATCAGTTCATGGGCCAGGAGCCGGGCAGCCCCGAGGAGATCGCCGAGTTCTGCTCGACGAACTACGGCGTGTCCTTCCCGCTGTTCGAGAAGATCGACGTGAACGGCGACGCGCGGCACCCCCTCTACGAGGAGCTGACTCAGACGGCGGACCCCGAGGGCAACGCCGGCGACATCCAGTGGAACTTCGA
>JBOGFV010000304.1:0-28194 GCA_050743525.1 Acidimicrobiales bacterium | reverse complement strand
GGGTGAAGGAGAACATCATCTTCCTGAAGGACCCCGACGCGATCGAGGCCCGGGGCGGGTACGTGCCGGGCGGGATCCTGCTCTGGGGTCCACCGGGGACCGGCAAGACCCTCATCGCCGAGGCCGTCGCTGGCGAAACCCACAACCCCTTCGTTTTCGTCGACCCCGGGGCCTTCAACAACATGTTCATGGGAGTCGGGGTCCTCAAGGTGAAGGGCCTTTTCCGAAAGCTCCGTCGGCTGGCGCTCCGCTACGGCGGGGTGGTGGTGTTCTTCGACGAGGCTGACTCGCTGGGATCGCGCGGCGCCATCACGCCGGGGCGGGTGTTCGGTCCGAACGCGTCGTCGGCGCCGTGGAGCGCTGACGGTTGCAATGCGTGCGCCTACTCCGACCCGGCGACGATGGCCCACGTCGTGGCGGCCACCGGCCTCCAAGACCCGGCCGGGGAGGGCACCCCGGCCAGCCCCAAGATGATGGGAATGGGCATGGCGGGGGGTGGCGGCATGGGCACGCTCCAGTCGCTGCTCTCGGAGCTCTCCGGCCTCAAGAAGCCCCGCGGCCTGATCAACCGGGTGGTGCGCCGAGCCCTCGGCTTCAAGCCCAACCCGCCGCCCAAGTACCGGATCCTGGTGATGATGGCGACCAACATGCCCGAGTCGCTCGACGAGGCGATGCTGCGACCGGGCCGAATCGACCGGGTCTACAAGGTCGGGTATCCGACCAAGGTGGGGCGGATCCGCACGTACCAGGGGTACTTCGCCAAGGTGAAGCACTCGCTCAACGACGAGAACCTCGACCGGCTGGCCACGATCACCCCGTATGCCACGGGCGCCACGATCAAGGACCTCGTCAACGAGTCACTGATCAATGCCATCCGCGGCGGCCGGGACACGATCACCTGGGGCGACGTGGTGAAGGCCAAGCAGCTCAAGGAGCTGGGCCCGCCCGAGGACGTCGAATACATCGAGCGGGAGCGCCACGCGGTCGCGGTTCACGAGGCCTGCCACGCCGTGACGGCAGCACGGATCCACCGTGACTGGGCGATCGACGTGGCGACCATCGAGAAGGGCGGCACCTATCTCGGGATGGTCAAGCCCGTGAAGGTCGAGGACACCTTCACCCGCTGGAAGAGCGACTTCGAGTCCGAGGTGATGGTGTTCGTGGCCAGCCTCGCGGGGGAGCGGATGTTCTTCGAGGGGGATACGTCCTCGGGGGTGAGCGGCGACCTCGAGCACGCGACCCGGATCGCGACCTACATGGAGGGGTACTGGGGCATGGGCTCGACGGTCGCGAGCCACGGCGTGACCCGGGAGGCTGGCGTCTCGGGGGGCGATCCGGACAAGAACCGGCGCGCCAAGGAGACCGAGTTCTTGAAGGGCGGTCTGGGAGCCCGTATCGAGGCCAATCTCGAGCGCCTGGTGGGGGAGACCCGCAAGCTGCTGGAGGCCAACCGGCTCCAGGTCCTCGCGGTCGCCCACTCCCTGGAGCGCTTCAAGACCGTTACCGGTGAGGACGTGCTGGCGATCATCGACGGCCGTCAGGGTCCGTTCATCGACGGCAGCCGATACCACACCGACGAGTTCCGCGAGATGGCCGAGGAATACCACCGCCGGATCGTCGATGTGCACACGGGACGGAGCCACGGCCTCGTCACGCTGCCAGTTGTCCCCGGGCTGTCGGTCAACGAACGGGAGAGCGAGCTCGTCAGCTCGAACGGCCCGGCCGCCGTCGTCGACACCGACGAGGGGCCTCGCCTGTCCTAAGCGCGGGCGAGCTCCCGGGCCCGCCGCCGCCGGTCGGCCTCGGCTTCGCGGTCCTGGGCCGGCGCGTTCGACACCAAGGCGCCGAGGAGGCGGCGGGAGCACTCGGTGATCTCCTCAATCGCCTGCTCGAAGACCGCGACATTCGCCTGCGATGGCTTCGTCGATCCGCTGATCTTGCGGACGAACTGACGGGCCGCTGCCTGGACCTCGTCCTCGGTGACCGGCGGGTCGACGTTGTACAACCGCTGAATGCTTCGACACATGCGGTCGAGCTTACGGGTCGAATTGGTCGTGGCGAGGGGAGGAGGCGCGGGCGGTCGCCGATCCTGGCCAAAGAGACCAATGACATTTCATCTATCGACCAGACCTACGAACCGTCCTAGGAAACTCAAAATCAGGCGACATATTCGCTACTGCACGGGCAGCCGAACTGAGGACAACTTTGCCCAGTTCAGAGGGGGAGAACCGGTCGACCGACGCGCCAGATCCGGACGATCTAACGAAGGTGATCCCAACCGAGATCGCGTCAGAGGCGGCCCCGCTGCCGACACACCACTCGATGATGGTCGCTCACCCGTTTGCGATGGAATCTGCCGCTGGCCTGGCTCGACCTCGAGGAGCATCTCCTGCCCAACTGCTTCGGCGAGGTCCGGCTCAGTCCCCAGCGCCATCGCAATGTCGGCCATCGGCGTGTGTCCCAGCCTGGTCAACAAGAGCAGCCGCCTGGGAGCGAGCCCTTCCGAGGGGACCGCAAGCGTGGTCAGTTTCGTCGACGGCGGTCTCGCTGAACTCGAACCCGGGCACTCCGCACCGACGTGGGTGTCGATCGGGTCTTCGAAGTTCAGCTGTCGAAGGGCTCCCTCGGAGCGCAAGAACGCGCGCGCATCGATCGGATCCCAAAGGACGACTCCGTCAATGCCGCCTAAACGCGTGGCCGCGATCGCGGCCAGCACCGCCCCGAGCCGCATACCGACCAGCGTTCTCGTCTGGGCACCGCTCTGTCGGACCAGTTGGATCGCATGGCCGATGCTCTCCAGCCAGGCTCGTGTCGGCCGCAGTCGAGCTCGTCTCCGACCGATTCCCCGGTGTACCCATAGTCGAGACGCACGGCCAGGATCCCTCGTCCGGCCAGCTCTTTCGGCCAGGTGGCGATAGGGCGTCTGGCTCGCGGGCAGCTCTCTCGCCGGGGCGGGCACAGGATCACCACCCCCGAACTCGCTCCGATTCGGGGCGTGCAGCCAACCGAACAGCGGCCGTTGGGCGGGCCCAAACCAGGGGTGATGGCTGTTATGACAGCTCCGATCTCACCGAGTCGGGCCAGGCGGACGAGTCCATACCGTGGCGAGCGAAGAGCGCGATCGCGATCCGGTCGGCCCCGAAGCCGACGCAGGCGCTGTGGGCTACCGCCCCGTCCTCAGTGGTGATCCCAAACGGCTGTCCGAAGTGGTCCCGGTGGCAATTGCCAGACATGACCGCCGTGACGGCGTCGGCGTGGATGACGGTCGTCCCTTCGAGCTTGAGCCCCTCGTCCCGCTGGCCGGCCGCCTTCACCGTGCCAAGACGCCCGAAGAAGGGGTCGTTGGCCGGCGCGATGTCGATCTCGAGACCGAGCTTCGCGAGCATCGATCGACCGGTCTCGATCCCGTCATCACGGAAGGTCTCAGCCGACTCGGGATCGCCCAGGTAGACGACGTCGTGCTGGTGGAAGGCCTGCATCCGGGTGGGGTCCGGGCTCGGTTCGTGGCGGAAGCAGAACGACCGCACGTCGTAATGGCCACCGCCCTGGACCAGCGGGCCGCGCAGCATCGGGTAGAGGCCGTGGCAGCACGCCGGAGCGAGGACGACCTCGGCCGGGGTCAGCAGCTCCGCCCAGTCCTCGTCGCCGTCGACCCGACGAACCAGTTCGGCATGCTCCCGGTCGCCGCCCTTGAACACATGGACGGATCCGGCGAGATCCGGGAACGACTGGAGATAGCCGGTCGCGTCGAACGTGCTCCGGGCCAGGACCGGCGGGAGGTGGATGGTGGTCGCGCCGAGGCGGTGCGCCCACCGCTCGACCATTCCGTCGACTTGGTCGACCACCCGCTGGTACTCGGCCGAACGGCCATACAGGCCCTCCGCGCCAGTGGCGTGCAGAAGTTTCGCCTCGAGCAGGCGGTCGCGGAGCTCCGACGCGGGCACGGTCATTGGGCCGCTCCGAAGCGCGACCTTGGCCGTCGGGCGAACCGCTCCGCCAGTGATGCTGTGGGGGGGCGCACGATCGCGCCTACACGAGTTCCAGCAGCGCCGTCTCGATCGCCGACACTGAGGCGAACGTCGACTTTCGCAGCATGGACTCCGGAAACTCGATGTCGAAAGCCTCCTCGAGACCCAGCATCAAGCTGACGCTGGCATGCGAGGTCATCCCGGCCTCAAAGAGGTCGGAGTCGTCCCCGAGCATCGACATGTCGATCTGCAGGTGGGCGCTTTCCGCGACCACCTGGCGGATCTGTGTCCGCAGGCTGGTCTGTTCACTCAGGTCCGTCATGGTTCGCCGCCCTCCATTGTCGGCTGTTCTCCCAGTTCCACCGCGGATCCACTCACGACCACCGCGGCGGCCATGCCGGCCTCGTGGGTCATGCTCAGGGCAAAAGGACCGAGGCCACGCTTGACCGCCAATTTGGCCGCCTCACCCCGAAGCCGCAGCTTGCAGGCCCCGGTGGGCAAACGGACGACCTCGATCGACCTCCAGTCGGGGCGGACGTCCTCTGGCCGAAGCACCTTCAGCGTGGCCTCCTTGGCCGCGAAGCGGGCCGCCAGCGAGGCGGCCGCCACCTGCGGCGGACCCGGGCAGCACGAGATCTCGTGCTCCGTGAAGACCCGGCGGAGGTACCGGTCACCGAACCGCTTCACGGAGCGAGCGACCCCCGCGACCTCGACGAGGTCGACCCCGACGCTCAGATCGTCCGTCGTCATGGCCTCGGGCCCTCCATTGGGGCGTCCGTGGCGCCGGTCGCCGGCCTCGAGATCGAGGATCGGACCAGCCGGTAGATCCGGGTCAACTCGGAGGACATCTGAGGAAGGATCAGGAAGAGCAGTGGGATCAGCAGGAAGAGGGCCAGCGGCATCGGCAGGATCGGGAACAGGATCGCCGGACCCAGCACCAGGCTCCACCTGATCACCTTCGAGTAGCTGAACGAGAACATGCCCCGAACCACGCGGTCCGAGACCACGATCGAGACGAGGGTCGCGAGCCACGCGATCCCGTAGCCCTTGAGTCCCAGGTGCCTTACGAGGACGACGGAAGCACCGGCCAGTATCACGCTGTGCACGATGGAGACCACCATGACGCTCAGGTTGCGGCCACGGCTGTAGAGAAACGTCGTTTGGACGAAGGCGGCGGTTCCGAGCACGGTGAACAACGCGAGCAGGCTGTAGAGGGGGATCGCGGGGGCCCACTGGTGGCCGAAGACCAGCGGCACGACCCACCGGGCGACGATCCCGAAGCAGGCGAACGGGATCGCCAGGCCCAGGAGCTGGAGGAGCGAGCCCTCTTCGAGCGAGTACCGCAGTCGGGTGGTCTCGTCGTTGCCGACCCGCGCCATGGCCACCAGGCCGAGCCGGTACGCCCCACGCTTCGCGAATGCCAGCGTGTCCACCAAACGCTGAGCGAAGGCGACGTAGCCAACGCCGGCTGCGCCAAGGAAGGTCCCGACGACGAGCGGGTTCACGAGCTCACCCAGCCGATCGACCCACAGCGCCGACGAGAACGTCAGACCATGCCGCGTCATGTCCCTGACGGCGGCCATGGACCAGTCCCACCGGAGCCGGAGCCACGAGGTCGAGAGGCTGGCCGCGAACAGCCACACCTGCCAGGCGAAGTACCCGACCACGAGCGCCCACTCCTTGGCTCCGAGGAAGGCGAGCGGGATGGCCGTGCCGTACAGCGCCACGTCGCCCCCCAGCTCGATCAGCCCCATGAGTCGGTATCCGAATTGGCGCTCGATCGCCGCCTGCGAGGGCGCCCACAGGACATTGATCGGGATGCTGAGCAAGAGGACTCGGAGCGGCAGCAGCACGCCGACCGGTCGAAGAAGTCCCGCGAAGGCATAGGTCAGTCCCTCGGCCGCCGCCGTCACCAGGATCGACGCCACCAAGAGCAGAGTGAAGGCCTGGTTGTAGTGGCGGGCCTCGATGGGGCCTGGGATCCGGATCAGATAGACCTCGAGCCCAAGCTGAGCGACACTCGCGACCAACACGACGAAGGCCGTCGCGCCGCTGTAGAGGCCATAGGGAGCCGGCCCGATCACCCGGACCACCACGACCACGCCCACCAGGCGAATGACCATCCCGATGGCTTCTCGGCCGATCAGATAGCTCCCGCCGCGGACGGCCAGCTGCGCCAGCGAAGAGCCCCGGTTCGTCGGATCGCTCGGTCCCTCTGGCGCCCGGGCCTGCGGCGGTGCGGTCACGTCCCTCCTCGATCACCGCGGTGGCGGCCGCCCACTCATCGCCCGAGGAGTTGGTCCGCAGCGTCGCGAAGCAGCTCCTCGGCGGTGACGGTACTGCCGGCGCCGGCCGAAGCCATGGACGATCGAGCCACCAGGCCCCCCGACGACGTCTCGATGCCGTCGGTGAGTGTGCCGACCGAGCGCTGCCGGATGGACTCGAGCTCGGTCGCCCCAGGACGCAGGTCGACCAGCACGGCGAAGAGGTTGGGACCGATCCGAGCGACCATGTCCCGGTCGCGGAGGTGGTTGGTGAGCCGACCGGCCACGGTCATGAGGGTGGTCGGGCTCAGGGGCTGGGGTCCGGACACCAGCGAGACGTCGACCAGGATCAGGCCGACCATCCCTTCGTTGTTTCGGACGTGCGCGAGCGACGCGCTCAGCCGGCCGACGAGCGTCGTCAGCGTGGCCAGCCCAGTGACCGGGTCGGGACCCAGCATGGCGTCGAGCTCCCCGGAGCCAGTGGCGGGACTTACGGTGATGGGCGTGTCGTCCCGGGTGCCGAAGGTCGAGGGAAAGGCCCCTGCCACTGGCTCGTCAAGCGAGAGGGGAGAGGGTGCAGGGACGGTCGCCTCTTGGACCGGCTCCTCCGGTTCGAATGGCGTCGGAGCAACCGGGCCCGGCGCCGGCTGCTGGACCGCCTCGACCCATTCGATCTCGTCGAGGCCGAGGAACTCCCAGTTGTCGGCCCGATGGGGGCGTGGCTCCGCGTTGCCCCAGCTCTCGGCGGGCTCGAACACGCTCGCGGCCCGATCGAGGGGGTGCTCATCGTCGAACTCGTCGAAGAGGTCTTCGAACGGGCTCGGCTCGACCGTCTCACCGAAGTTCGATGGGGGGGTGGGCTGAGCCGGTGCCGCTGGTGGCACGGGCAGGAACGGGGTCTCCACCATCGGCTCGTAGGCGTCCGGCTCTGCGGGTGACGCCATCTCGGTCTGGCTCAGGGTGAGGGAACCCTCAAGCACCTGCTGACGAGCACGCAGATACGACGTCAGCCGGACGGCCAGGTTCCCGAGCAGATTCAGCTGGTCCTGCTCGAAGTGACCGGTCAGCGGCTCGGCAACGCACAACAGCCCCCAGGGGTGGTCGGGAGCGTCGGGGTCGCTCAGCGCTGCGGCGGCCAGCTTGATGTGGTGGCCCTGACCGGTCCACATCCCCTTCAGGACGCGGCCGCTCCGTACGAGCACACTGCCACCGGCAAGGTGGGGGTCGTCCCAGGTTTGCCGGACCAGTTCGTCGATCGCCTCGACCGACCAGGTCGGGTCGGCGGTGAGGGTCGGGAAGGTGGCGATGGCGAACCCTCCGTCGGACTTCCGAAGAGCCGCGAAGGCAAGCGACACCCCGCACTGGGTCTTGGCCATCCTGAGCAGGTGGCCGACCCCACCGTGGGCGCCGTTGGTGCTTCCGTGGTCCTCGGTCATCGTGTTGGACACGCCTCTTGCTCCCTCCGGATTTCGCCGACCGGCCTTGATTGCACGAGCGGCCGCCAGGGCGGACCGGGCCAGCCGCACTGGACACCGGTTCGAACGACATCGTACGGATTCGGCGTCCCACAGCCGTTTACCCTCTGTCCCAGGCCGCGGACTGCCGGATTAGGTCTCTGACCTGGTACTTGGTCCGGCGGATGTCCCCGTTCGGCCCGAAGGAGTCCCTACATTTGAGGGTTCGAGGAGGAGGCACGGTTGAAGGGCACCCAGACACGCCAGGCCAGCGGCCAGAGCCCGAGCGGGGCGCTCGTCGCCCTGTGGTGGGCGCCTCTGGACCTCGAACCTGACGACCTGGACAGGCTGACCTCCAGCCTTTCGGCCGAAGAGCAGGGGAGAGCGCGGCGATACCGACGGCCGGTCGACGCCGATCACTACCGGGCCGGACGCGGGTGGTTGCGGCAGCTCCTGGGGGCCGAGCTCGGCTGCTCGGCGGCAGAGGTCGAGATCGCGAGCGGCGAACACGGCAAGCCGAGCGCGCCCGGGTCGGACCTCCGTTTCAACGCTTCCCACAGCGGCGCCCTCTTCGTCATCGCGACGAGCTGGGAGGTGGAGGTCGGGGTCGACGTCGAGGTCATCCGCCCCAATGCCGAGGTCGACCGCATCGCCAAGCGGTTCTTCTCGGTGAACGAGCGGCGAGCCCTGGCGGCGTTGCCGGACGGTCCACGGCTGGTGGGCTCCTTCGAGTGCTGGACCCGCAAAGAGGCATATCTGAAGGGGGTGGGGGTCGGACTTCGCGTGCCCCTCGAGGACGTCGACGTCTGGGGGGGCCCGTCGACCACCACGGTGCTGGACGGCTGGCGCATCCACTCGTTTGTCCCACAGAACGGGTACGCGGCAGCCGTCGCCGGGCAGCGCACGGACGACTGGGCCGCTCCCGATCCGCGTCCGATCGGGTCCCCGGGGGTCGAGAGGTCGGCCGATAGCATCGGCCATCGAGGGCCTCTGGGGGGTTGGCGGTTTCCGCCTCGGGAGAACGCGAACTGATGACATCTGACGTCGCATTGGAACCCACTGTCGTCGCGCTCATCGACCTGGTGGCGGCGTCTGCTCCTGACAGCCTGGCCGTGCACGCCTCCGACGGCAGCCTCACCTATGGGGAGCTGACCAAACGAGCTGAGATCCTGGCGCGCCACCTGCGCCGGATGGGCGTGCGACCAGGGAACCTGGTGGGCCTGTGCGTGGAGCGCTCGGCGAGCTTGGTGGTGGGCGGCCTCGCCATCCTCATGTCCGGCACCGCCTACATCGCCATCGACCCCAGGTACCCCGAGGAGCGAGTCCGCTGGATGCTCGACGATGCCAAGGCCGCTGCGGTCGTGTGCGACGAGAGCACCGTCGGACGGCTGGGAGATCCCGTGCATCGCCCGAACGTGGTCCTCGCCCGGGGCGGGGTTCTGCAAGCCGATGACGGCACGGGGCCTCGGGGGCTCGCCATGCCCAGCCCGACCGACGTGGCCTACGTCGTCTACACCTCGGGGTCGACAGGCCAGCCCAAAGGCGTTCTCGTCGACCACGCCGCGCTATCGAACCTCGTCGACTGGCACCGGGAAGCCTTCGATGTTGTCGCGACGGACCGCTGCACCCAGGTGGCGAGTCCCGGATTCGACGCGACGATCTGGGAGATCTGGCCTTGTCTGGCCAGTGGCGCGTCGCTGCACATCGTCCCAGACGAGCTCCGGGCCGATCCGATTCGGCTACGCGAGTGGCTGGTGGCGAAACAGATCACCGTGTCGTTCCTGCCGACCGCGGTCGCCGAAGGGATCATCAAGCTGGGTTGGCCGTCCGACGGCTCGTTGCGAATTCTGTTGACGGGCGGCGACGCGCTGAGCGGGCGCCCCCCGCCGGGGCTCGGGTTCACTCTGGTGAACAACTACGGCCTGAGCGAGACGGCCGTGGTCGCGACCTCCGGGGTCGTCGATCCCTACGGTGACGGGTCTCCCTCAATCGGCGGTCCGATCAAGAACCTGATCGCTCGTGTCGTTGACGAACACCTTCGTCCGGTGCCGCCCGGGGACCCGGGCGAACTGATCGTTGGCGGCGTCGCCGTTGCGCTTGGATACCTCAACCGGCCGGATCTCACTGCCGAACGATTCCTCGAGAACGACCGAGGCCGCTGGTATCGCACCGGGGACCGGGTCCGGCTCCGTCCCGATGGCGCGTTCGACTTCCTCGGTCGGCTCGACGACCAGCTCAGCATCCGAGGCTTCAGGGTGGAACCCGGCGAGGTCGCCGCCGCCCTCAACAGCCACCCGGCCATCGAAGCCAGCGTGGTCATCGGGATGGGCAACTCGAGCGCCGATCGCCAGTTGGCGGCCTACGTCGTGCCGAGCGGCGAAGCCCGTCCCGACCGCTACGAGCTGGCCGAGTACCTGAAGGACATCCTCCCCGAGTACATGGCGCCGTCCCGCTACGGGTGGATCGACGAGCTCCCTCTCACCGCCCACGGCAAAGTCGACCGAGACGCCCTTCCGAGCCTCGGGGCCGAGGCGCCCGGGGTTGACCGGGTCAGTGCCGCGCCTCGGAGCGACGTAGAGGCCAAGATCGAGGCAGTGCTCTCCGAACTCCTCGACGTCGCCGACATCGGCCCGGACGAAAACTTCTTCCTTCTGGGCGGCCACTCGATGTTGGGGGCCCAACTGATCGTCCGGATCGAGAATCTGTTCGACGTGGAGATCAGCCTTCGCTACCTCTTCGACCACCCGACCCTTGGTGAGATCGCCGCGGGGGTCGAGCGTCAGATGGCCGAGGCTTCGGTCAACGGACCGGGATCGTGAGCGACGCCGCCGGCGGGTCCCCGCCCCTGAGCCTGTATCACCTCCTCGACCCCGAGGTCCTCGCCGACCCCTACCCGTTGTACAAGCGGCTCCGAGAAGAGGACCCGGTCCACTGGGACCCCTATCTGCACGCTTGGGTGGTCACCCGCTACCCCGACGTCGTCGAGGTCTTGCACCACTTCCTGGCCGACCGCACAGCTACTCCCGAGAAGCTGGAGGAGCTGGGAATGGGGGAGATCACCCCCATCGCGGCGGTGATGGTGGAGCAGATGCTTTTCCTCGACCCCCCGAAGCACGGGCGGGTCCGCCGACTGGCCACGGTGGCCTTCACCCCGCGCCGAGTCGCCATTCTGCGCGAGCACATCCGGACGATCGCCGAGAGCCTGGTCGACGACCTGGTCGGGATGGAGCGCTTCGACCTGATGACGGCGCTCGCCAACCCTCTGCCCGCCATCGTCACCGCCGAGATGCTCGGGGTTCCGACCTCCGACCACGACCTGCTGAAGGGCTGGTCCCAGGACTTCGCCGAGATGCTGGGCAACTTCCAGCACAACCCCGGTCGAGTCCGCAAGACGCTCAAGAGCGTCGAGGAGATGTGCGCCTACTTCCACGCCGCGGTCCAGAACGAAGCCAACCACCCGACCGAGGGCCTCATCAACGCGCTCACCGTTGCCGAGGTCGACGGAGACCGCCTCAGCGAGTCCGAGGTCGTCGCCAACGTCATCGTCACGATGGTCGGGGGCCAGGAGACGACCACCAACCTCATCGGCAACGGCCTGCTCACGCTGGTGCGCCAGCCAGACCAGATGGCGCGACTACGGAGCGACATCTCCCTGGTCAACACCGCGGTCGAGGAGCTCCTGCGCTACGAGAGCCCCAGCCAGCAGACCGCCCGCATCGCCCCGGCCGGGGCCGTCCTGGGGGAGACCGAGATTCCCGAGGGGGACGCCGTGATCGCGGTGATGGGCGCGGCCAACCGCGATCCAGCACGCTTCGAGGACCCCGACAGGCTCGACATCGGGCGGGATGACAACCGGCACCTTGCCTTCGGGTGGGCCGCCCACTTCTGCTTCGGGGCCCCGCTGGCCCGCATGGAGGGCCAGATCGCCTTCGAGACCCTGCTGGACCGCTTCCCGACGCTCTCGCTCGTTCCCGACGAGCCGATCACCTGGCGACCGAATCTGGGCCTGAGGGGGCTGACGGCCCTCCACGTCAGCGCCCCGTGAGCAGACCCGGCAGGCCGGGTCCGACCAAACGCCCGCTGCCCTGATGACTCCATCGTCTGACCCCCCGGACCAGACGTGAGCCACTCGGTCTAGGTCACCCCTTGCGAAGGGGCCTCCCGTTCCAGCGGCGGGACACAGGAGAGCGTCGAACCGTCGCCAGCAGCGCGTTGCTCGTGGCGGTCCCGGAGGCGGCAGAGCTGGTTCGATCGCTGGGAGGCTCGTCGGGGCTCGACGGCCAGGGGGCGCTCCCCCCGCACGTGACGGTCCGGTTCCCGTTCGTCCCGCCGGCCGACTTGGGGCCCGACGTGGTTGCGGAGCTCCGGTCGCTCATCGGCGCGCAGCTCCCTTTCCCTTTCTCTTGTCGCTCTGTGGGGACCTTCCCGGGGGTCGTGTGGCTTGCTCCGGAGCCCGATGAGGGCTTTCGCCGCCTGAGTGAGGTGATCGGGGAGCGCTGGCCGGAGCTCGCCCCCTACGGCGGCGCCTACCCGACCGAGATCTTCCACCTGACTGTCGGTCGCGGACGGTTGCGACGGTCATGGCGCACCGCCATCGAAGCAGCTGTGCCGATCGAGAGCCAGGTGACCGCCGTCCTCCTCATGACCGAGGACGGCGACGGAAGCTGGATGCTACGGGAGCGCTTCGGACTTGGCTAAGAGCGCGCGGAGCACCTCGAGGTCTTGGAGATCCCGGTCCCGCAACTCGTAGCCGCCGTGCAGCACGATCTGGACCTCGGGCCCCACGCACCCGACCGCTCGTCCCGCAATGAATCCGGTGCCAAAGGAATCGGGCCCGAAGCCGTCCAATCTCAAAGCCGCGAGGTCCCTCGAAGCGCCGACCCTGTCGTGCACCGCAACGGGGTGCAGGTCGGCTCGATAACCGGCCCGGTGGCGGTACACCCGGCTGTCGGGCATGCCCGCTCCCGGCACGTACAGCTGCCGCTGGAACCGGTATCCAGCCCCTGCGAGGAGGTTGGCGGCCGCAAGTTCGTCGCCGGTGTCGACCACGAGATCGACGTCGACGTGACGACGGGTCTGGCGGCCGGTCAACGCGTCGATTCCCCACCCACCAGCCAGCCACACCCCGACTCGGCCGGCCGCGAAGGCATCCAGGATCGAGAGCACCTCGCCCGCCGGCATCGCGATCACCTGCTCCTTCAGGCGCCGAACGATCCGGAGCCCGTCGAGCCGGTCGCGAAGCGACTCGGGGAGCCTGCCGTAGATCGTCCAGTGCGGGAGCCGGGATCGGCGGCGCGTCGGTCGGTCAGCTCCGGTGAGCGTCTCCGATCGAGCTGTGCGGACGGTCATCGGGTTGCCATCGTCTCGGCCGGCCGGTTCGACGCGGGGGCCCCGTGCCGATCCCGAACCCCCGAGCTGGTCGGGACACGAGAGCCGGGCTCACCAAAGTGGGCAAGGAGGTGCGCGGTCATCCGTTCGGCTGCGTTGCGCCGTTGCCAGAGCGGCATCAGCGCGTGGTCGAGCGCCTCGATCACCTCGATGCAGATCGGGTCGTGGTCGTCGGGCGAGCTGGGGCGGCCACCGACCGGCGCAAAGGGCCGCGCCTCCTCTTCGCCCGCGATGATGAGGACCTCCACCCCCTCGGTGCGCAGCTGGTCCAGCCAATCGCTCGGCTTTCGGTGCCGATTTCGGAAGCCGGCGAAGCGCCAGGCCAGCTTGCACAGGCGCCGCCGGACAGGCTCGATGGCCAGCTTTCGGTAGGCGGCTGCGAGGTTGCTCGTCGGCCAGCAGATTCGTCGCCTCGGGTCCATAGGGCCGTTGGCGAGCTCGGGCGGGGTGAAGTGGAGGCTCGGGTTGATCGCGTACACGGCCCGCACCGGGCGCCGAAGGGCGTCCTCGAGCGCCTGGTATCCACCCGAACACAAGCCGACCAACACGAAGTTGCCGGGATCGTCTGGTTCGAGAACGTCGCGTGCCTCGTCGAGGTCGTCGAAGGTCTCAGGGGCCCAGATCACCTGGGGTTCGAGCCCGGGTCGGGTGGGACTGTCCCCGAGGCCGCTCTCGTCCATCCGGACGCATCGAAATCCTGTGGACGCCCAGCGACGGGCCAGATCCACCCACAGCCGGTTCGGTCCGACGTGGTAGTTGTTCCCACTGTTCAGCATGACGATCGTCGGTCCCCGAGGCCCCGTGACTGGCTCGGTCACGATGCCGAACAACCCAGTCGGCCCGAGGTCGACGGCGCGCTCGGTGACGATCGATCCGCCAACGGACCACGAGCCCGAGCGCGATTCCGGCACCGAGAAAGGAAGGGCCTTCGACGGCACCGCTGCGAGCCATGACACGATGATCCCGATGGTCTCGGACGGCGCTTCTCGCACCAGCAGGTCGACATCGAGGAGCCGGTCCTGGCCGATGGCGGGCGCGCGATAGGTCTCGGCACCGAGAGCGTCTGCAAGCTCATCGCCCGTCGACCGTCCGGGCCGGGTAAGCAACAGCACCCGATTGGGGCCGTGGTCGGGCACCGGCACCGTGAGCGATCCGAGTTCGGCCACGGTGTCATCGCTCAAGACACATCCAGGGAGCTCGGTGCCGGACCGGTCGACCTGGTGGCCATCGAGCACGACCTTTTGAAGCATGGCCTGCTCCCGGACGAACGACCGTGCCGACCGGCACGGATCCCACAGGACGACCCGATCAATCGACCCCAGCCGAGCGGCCGTGACCGCAGCGAGCAGCGCCCCGATTCGCAGACCCACCAATGAAACCGAGGAGAGGCCGGCGCGGCGCGCGACCCCGACCGCTTGGCCGATGCTCGACAGCCACGCCTCCACGCGGTCGGGATCGGAGTCGCCGCCGGCGGAGTCCCCGGTCCCGTCGTAGTCGAACCGCACCACGAGCATCCCGGCCTCGGCCAGCTGACGGGCGAGCACCCGGTACGGATAGTGCGAATTGGTGAGCTCGCGAGCCAGGGGCGGGCAGAGCACGACCGCCCGAGAGGCGAGGCCCTTCGAAGGCGCGTGCACCCATCCGAACAGCGGCCGCTCCGCAGGCCCGAACCACAGTGGTGTTTCGCTCACCCGTCCGTCGGTCACGCGGTCTGGCCTTCGAGCGGGCGTACCGCCGTGCGCCGGCTCCCCAAGTGCTCGATTCGTCTCGCCGTCCCCGGTCATATCGGTGACCTGCTCATGGTCTCTTCGAGGCTCCGGATCCTTCCGAAGCTCCTGGCTGTCCTCCGACCCCTGACGCCTCGGTCGGTGGAACGGAGCGTACGAAAAGGGCGTCCCGGCCCCGTCCACCAGGTGTCCCAGGCGCCAGCCGACGGCTCCGGGGTTGGCCGACCCAAGCTGACGGCGGTGACTCCGGCCACGGAGCGCGGTGGCCGCCGGGGACCGGAGCCACCCTCAACTGATGAACCGGACGCCCTAAACTCGCCCTCGTGCCCGGCGAGCGATCCTCCGGCGACCGAGCCGGGGCCGGCCGAGGGTGAGCGACCAGCGCGGCAGCATCTCATGAGCCGGCCGGGCGGAGCGGCGCCGATCTCGGTCGCCCAGGAGGCGATGTGGTACCTCAGCCTCCTCTATCCCGACCAGATCAGCTACAACGAGTCGATCTCCATCCGCAAGGACGGCCCCCTCGATCTCGACGCCCTCCGGCGGGCCTTCAACGAGATCGTCCGCCGACACGAAGCCTGGCGGACCCGCTACGACGTGGTCGGGGGGCGCCCGATCCAGATCATCGAGGCCCCGCCCTGCTTCGAGTTGCCCGTCCTCGACCTGAGCCGCCTGGACCCGGCGGACGCCGAGCGCCACGCCGTCCGAGTGATCACCGAGGTTGCCCGGGTGCCCTACGACCTGCGCCGAGGACCGCTCATGCGGCCCCGCCTGCTCCGTTTCCCCGGGGCGCAGCACCGGCTCTACTTGCCGATGCACCACCTCATCTTCGACGGCGTGAGCGTGTATCGAGTGGTGCTCCCCGAGCTGGTGGAGCTCTATGACGCCTACACGAAGGGGGAGGAGTCGCCGCTCCCAAACTCCGAGACGACCTACAAGGAGTACGCCCGCTGGGAGCAGGAGTGGATGGAATCGGCCCGGGTCGCGCGGCGGATGAACTACTGGCGCGACCGCCTGTCCGACGCCCCCAGAATGGCCCTCCCGCTCGATCGTCGTCGCCCTGCCACACCCCGGTTCCGCGGCGCGCTCGTGCCGCTCGAGATCCCGGGAGCGACGACCCGAGCTCTCCGGGAGATCGGCCAGCCGATCGGGGCCACGCTCTTCCAAGTTCTGGCCACCGCGTGGGCGGTGCTGCTCGGGTGGTGTTCGGGCCAAGAGGACGTGGTGTTCTCGACGGCCGCCGATCTCCGTCAGCGTCCCGAGTTCGAAGCGGTGGTGGGCTGTTCGCTCACCCCACTCGTGCTTCGGGTCGACCTCTCCGGTGATCCCTCGTTCTCGGAGTTGGTCGTGAGGGTTCGCAACGAGTTGCTCGACGGGCTCGACAACGTGGTGCCGTTCGAACGGATCGTGCGGGAGCTCGGTCCGGACACTGCCGCAGGAGCCAACCCGGTCTACGACACGATGATCGTGCTCGAGCCGCCAGTGATCTCGCCGGATCCGGCGTGGTCGGTGCACCAGATCGAGAGCGCGATCGGCCAGGCCGTCGGGAACGCCAAGCTCGACCTCGAGTTGGGTCTCGACGAGCGGCCTAGCGGCGAGATCGAGGGCCGGCTGATCTACGACTCCGACCTCTTCGAGGCTGAGACGGCGTCGCGGTTCGTCGACCAGTGGCTAGGCGTCCTGCGAGCGGTGGCCGCCGACCCGTCGCTGCGGGTGTCCGGACTCATGGTGCCCCGGCGGAACGACGTCCGCCGACTCGGGGAGTGGAATGAGACCACCACGGTCGGTCGGCCCGCCCTGCTCCAGGAGCTGATCGAGGCCCAGGCCGACCGCACGCCCGACGCGCCGGCGGTCGCCGACGGGACCCACGAGCTCTCGTACCGACAGCTCGTGGAGCGAGCCGAGCGGACCGCCCTTCGGCTCGGCGCGGCCGGGATCGGGCCTGGCGCGGTGATCGCCTTCTGCACCGAGCCGACCGCCGAGCTGATCGCGAGCCTGCTGGGGGTCCTGAAGGCGGGAGCCGCCTACTTGCTCCTCGACCCGGGCCTCGATCCGGAGCTGCTTGACCAGATGGTGGCCGACTGCTCGGCGTCGGCCGTCTACGCCGCCCCAGAGCTCGCCGCCCGTCTGGCCAATCAGACGGCGCCGATCCTCGCCCCGGCCGAGTCGGCCCCCGGGGGATCGGACCCAGTCCCGGGCGGCGTCGGAGCCAGCCCCGAATCCCTCTGCTGCGTCCAGTACCTGGGTGGCGGCAGCCCCCGGGGCGTCCCGATGCGGCACGACTCGGTCGTGAACGTTGTGGAGGCGCTCGCCACCGAGCTGGGCCTCGGACCGGCCGACACGGCAGTGCTCCTGCCCGCCACCCTGTTTCGCGCTGCGGCAATCGAGCCTTGGATCGCGCTGACGGTCGGGGCCAAGGTCAGGCTCGTCTCGGAGCCGGCGGCCTCGGATGGGGCCGCCCTCAGCAAACTGATCTCGGCGGAGCGGGCGTCGTTCCTCCACGCCGATCCCGGGACGTGGCAACACCTGATCGAGACCGGGCTGCGAGGGGCTCGCGGGCTCGTGGCCTTGTGCGGGGGTGGAGAGCTTGACCCCGCACTGGCCGAGGCCATCGGCGAGCGGGCGCGCGTCCTCTTCAGCGCATTCGGAGCCCTCGAGACCACCGTCTACGCCACCCTTTCATTGGTCGACCCCGGCCGGCCGGTCGCGATCGGCCGGCCGGTCGCGAACCTCCGGGCCCATGTGGTCGATCGCGGCGGGCAGCCGGTGCCGCCGGGGGTGACCGGGCTGCTCGTCCTGGCCGGCCTCGGCGTCGCGGGTGGCTACCTGGACGGCGTCACGCACCGCACCGACCGCTTCCTCAGCGAACCGGGTGGAGGCGGGCCGGCATTCGCCACCGGTCAACTCGCCCGGTGGCGAGCCAGCGGCGAGCTGGAACTGGTCGCGCTCCATCGGCCCGAGGTCGCGCACTCCTAAGCGCCGGGCGCCGGCGGCCTCAGGAGTCGACGGCGCGGGCGATCGGGACGACCGCACCCGCCTCGGCGACCTTGTGCAAGGTGGCCGCCGCCTTCGGGAAGCCCCCGCCGGTCACCGCCCAGGCCCCGTAGTCCCACGTCACCGCAGCGAACAGGCGCTGGCGATCGGCCCACCGGAGGAACTGGCTGACGAAGGCCGAGTTGTCGCCGCCGCCCGCGTTGGTGGTCGGCACGACCCCCCACTTGGCGATCATCAGCGGCTTGTGATGCTTGGCCGCGAACGTGGAGAACCAGTCGGGTCCATAGGGCTGCTCGGCCACCGCGTTCCAGCCGCCACCGACCACCGAGGATCCCTCGTCGAAGGCGTCGGTGGCGACGATGTCGACGTACCGGTCACCGGGATACACCGAGGTGGGCAGGAGCGTCGAGGACCCCGGCGCGCTGTCCCAGGCGAACTGGAACTGCTCGTTGGGCACCGAGCGCATCGCCGTGACCACTTGGCGCCAGTAGGCCACGTAGTCGGTCGCGGCGGCCGGCGAATTCACCGCCCAGGCCAGCACCTGGTCCTGGGGGTCCCAGCCCAGCATGATCACCGAGTTGGCCAGCCCGTGGGTGACCAGGGTCGAAGCCAGCTCGGTGAAGTACCTGTTGTAGGCGCCGGTCGCCCCGGTCGCCAGGCTGGCTCCGACCTTGGGGAGCAAGGGCACCCCCCAGATCATGCGGAAGCCCGAGCCGTCCCAGTGCTTGACGAACCACATCGGGTTGGCGAGCATCGACCAGCTCGAGCCGTCGAGGTAGTCGAAGGCGAACGGCACCGGCGCGCCGGCGTCGGCGCTGAAGACCGTGGCCGCAACCGGCGCGCCGGGCCCGGCGTACACGCCGAGGGGCACCGTCTGGCCGACCGGGGTGGTGGTCGGGGTCTTCGCCTTCACCTTGGGCTTCACGGTCGTGGGCGTCGAGGCATGAGGCGCCGTCTTGGGGGTGGTGGCGTGCGGCGCCGAGGTCGGTGGGGTGGTCGCGCTCGGCGGCGCCGAGCTCACCGCGTTCTGCGACACCACCAGCATGAGCAGCCACACCGTGACCCCCAATGCGGTGACCAGGATGACCGGCGCGAACACCCGCCCGGGGCGCATCGCCCGGGACAGGCGGCGCCGGACCACCCGAAGGTTCCTGCGGAATGTCATTGCGCACCTCCGACATACATGAGCGTCGACGACGATTCAGCGACCTGCTCCCGGGTCCGGTCCGAGCGGGGCACCGCGATGGCGAGCAGGCACCACAGCACCTGGGGCATGCCCGCGTTGGACAGGAACGGCCAGATCAAGTTCATGACGAGGACGGCGACCACCGTCACGGTGGTGGCTCGCCCGACGGCCCGGTCGAAGGGGTCCTCGGCGGCGGAGGCCGCCCGGCTGCGCCGGAGCATCGCCCAGGCGAGGGCCCCGAAGAGGACGAGCAGCGGGAAGCCGCCCTCCATGAGGAACGAGATGTACTGGGACTCGGGATAGGGCCACTCGATGGTGGACGGCATCTGCTGGCCGTACCCGGTCAGCGGCCGGGCCTCGATGGCCGGCCCGTACTGGGTGGACCAGACCTGCCAGCGGAAGTCGAGCGTCTGGGGCACCCCAGCGTGGCGGCCGGAGCCGGCCGACGAGGAGAACTCGGTGTTGAGCCGGGCTCCGAGGAAGGGGGCGGCGATCAGCACGGCCACGATCACCGCGATGCCGGCGAAGCGCCGGGCCCTCTGGCCGTGCCCGTACTGGCGGGCCAGCACGAAGACCCCGATGGCCAGCACGATGATGGCCGAGAGCTCGGCGGTGAGCAGGAGACCGGTGAAGGCGATGACGCCGATGGCCCAGGCGGCCCGGCGGTGGCGGGCGATCTGCCCCGACAGGGTCAGGGCGCACAGCACCAGAAGGAGGGGCAGCAGGTAGCCGGCCAGGATCGCCCAGTTGTTGAAGGGGCCGGTGGCGCGACTCGAGGCCCCGAGCGACGAGCCGGCCGTGACATTCGGTCCGCTCAGGCCGCCGGTGATCTTGGTCAGGAAGCTGACGACCGGCCCCACGTGAAGCTGCTGGAGCACGGCCAGCCCGGCCACCGGGACGGTCGCGCCGAGCAGGACCCACACGGCCAGGCGGCGCTCGGCGGGCGTGCGCAACGAGGTCCGGACGGCCCGATAGATAAGGAAGAACTGGAACTGGCCGAAGTCGGTGCCCCAGTCGGTGATCGACAGGTGCTGGTGCAGGGCGAACGCGTTGAACGCCCCGAGGGCGGCCCAGCCGGCACCGTAGGCGAGCAGGAGCCAGTCCAGCGTGCTCCACGGCACCGAGTCGGTGCGGCGGGCCGACACCAGCACGGTCGCGCCGACCACCCCGACCAAGACCTCCGAGACGCGGAGGTGCGAGACCGGCACGCCTGGCGCCATCCCGGAGAGGACCGGCACCAGGCCGACGAGCACCAGTCCCCCGACCACCGGACGGAGGAGCACCGCCACGATGAGCCCGATGCCGACGACCGAGGCCAATCCGAGCTCGAGCTTGCCCACCGCCACGAAGCCGAGAACGAACGCGAGGAGCGCCGCCCCGAGCCCGAGGACGACGGGGCGGGGCCGGTCGGCGAACCAGCTCTCCTGGGCGGCCCCGAAGCGCTGGCGCCGCGCCGGCGCGAGGAGCGCGGCCGGACCCGGCTCAGCCCACACGGCCCGACCCCCGGCTGCGAAGCCGGTGATTCGACAGCACCGCCCACACCGGAGGACGGCCGATCATGCGGAGCCGCTCGGTCGCGGCCATGATCTCGCGTCGGCGGGTCCCGGCGTGCGACACGAGCACGGTTGGACCGCTGCCCCGGCTCAGCTCCACGACCCCCGACGAGAAGGCCGGGCTGATCGTGACCGCCGGCCCATCGGCGGGCCAGCACGGCCGCAGGCCGCGAGCGAGCTCCATCGTCGGAGCGGTGTCCGAGATGGTGATGGGCACGATGGTGAGGCCACCCCTCTCGCGCCCGGCGTCGACCATCATCTTGGCGAGCTCGGCGAACGAGAGGTCAGCCGGGACGATCGCGGCGCGACAGCCGGTCGCATCGGCCATCCCCGCCGCGTCATCGATGCGGGGATCGGCTCGCTCGGCCGCCAGGACCAGGATGGCGCCGAGCACGATGCCGAGGAAGGCTCCGACCACGATGCCGTACTTGTGCAGCGTGCCTTGCACGCTGGCGGTATCCGGCACGCTCACGATGGCGACCGATCCGGCCGCGATGGCAGCGGTCAGCGGTGTGCTGCTGGCCACCGCGCGGGCGACCGTGTCGGCGCCCTTCACCGCACCCTGCTCGGTGGGCGAGCTGAACGTGAGCAGCAGCAGCGAGGTGCCGCTCTCGACT
The DNA here is from genome assembly GCA_050743525.1 of Acidimicrobiales bacterium. Classification (GTDB taxonomy): domain Bacteria; phylum Actinomycetota; class Acidimicrobiia; order Acidimicrobiales; family RAAP-2; genus Palsa-461. The sequence goes on along the minus strand of JBOGFV010000304.1, from coordinate 7,046 downwards.
GTCACGGTGAGGTTGTGTTCGATGGCGCTCGTCGACATGTTGAGCGTCCCGCCGGCCATCGAGAGGACCGACTGGTCCTTCGGGATGAGCGCTGAGTAGGTGGTGGCAAGGGCCAGCGCATCGTTGGCGCTGCCGGGCCCGCTCTTGCCGGCCCCCGACTGGACGACGAGGGTGGCCTGCGCCGCGTACGAGGTTCCGGCGTGGTGCCCGGCGAACCAGCCGCCTGCGGAGCCGGCCACCAGGGCCAGGGCCATGAGCCAGCTCCGGCGGATGAGGCCGCGGGGGATCCGCGACCGGGCGGTCATCGAGCTCGGGACGTGGGCCACGGGAGCCGCGGCCGGCAGGGGTGCCGGAGCCGCCGGGGTCACCGGGGACTGCTTGGCAGCGGCCGGCACGACGATCACGTTGGGCGAGCTCACCTGGAACCGGTAGGCGGTCGAGGACGCCGCCGTCGGGGTGCTCGGCTCGGGCGCCGGTGGCACGGGCGGGGCGAAGGGGGCCGGAGCGGGCGCGACCGGAGGCGGTGCCGCTGGCATGGGGGGATCGGGCACGGCGGGGTGGTCCCACGCCGGGGCCGAGGGCTCGGTGCCGACCACCTGCGCCGACTCGGCCGCGACGGGCTCGGGGTCGATCAGGGTGTCCGGGCTCGGCGGGGGCAGGGGCGGGCCAGCGACGCGCTCCTCCCAGATCATCGAATAGAGGCAGGCGCCGGCGCCGCGCTGGGCGCAGCTGTTCTCAACCAGCGACGCCAGGACGTCGCAAATCCGCTCGGCAACCGCAGCGACCAAGGCCTTGACCAGCTCGCAGGCGACCTGGGGGGTGACGCGGCCGTTGGTGCGGGCCCGCATGACGACCGTGCCCGGGCGGGTCCGGAGGATCTCGAAGCTGATGCCGTAGGTGGACAGGAGGGCGCGCGCGTCGGTCAGCACCTCGGCCAGGCCGGGGTGCTCGTCGGCGGTGCGGGCCGCCAACAGCGGGTGGTTGGCCAGCTGGCGCCCGATGGCGCGGGCCTCGTCGACCGTGACCACCTGGCCGTCGGCCGGGATGGTGGGGAGAGGAGTGGAACCGCTCATTGCCCTGCCGCCTCCGCCGCCCGGTGACGGGCGCTCTTGCGCCGGTACATCTCACGGTCGGCCCGGACCAACAGGGTGGTCGGGTCTTCGTGTCGGGGGTCCGCGGCAACCCATCCGATCGACGCGCTCACCGCCAGGGTCTGCCCCCGGACCTGGTAGGGAGCGGTGAGCGTCTTGCGAATGCGGGAGATGACCATCTCGATCTCACCGGGGTCGTCCGACGCGGCGTGGGCCACCACGAACTCGTCGCCGCCCAGTCGGGCCACGATGTCGCTCGAGCGGACCGCACCCTGGATGCGGCGGCCCACCGCGATCAGCACCTCGTCACCCACGTCGTGGCCGAAGCGGTCGTTGATCATCTTGAAGTCGTCGAGGTCGAGGAACACGAGGGCGATCGACCCGCCCCGGGTCCGGAACTGCAGAAGCACCCGGCGCAGATAGTCGAGGAGCAGGTACCGGTTGGCCAGCCCGGTGAGCGGGTCGTGCAACGCCAGGTGCATGAGCCACGCCTCCTCCTCGAGCTGGGAGGTGACGTCTCGCAGCACCAGCAGGGCGCCGACGGAGCCGTCCGCGAGCTCGAAAGGCTTGGCCGAGGCGACCAGATGGCGTCGGTCCTCACCGCCCAGCTGCAGCTGCTCGGAGCGCACCACCGTGCCGTTGAGGGCGCGGGTCATCGGGTGGTGGGCCTCGGGCAGCGGCGAGCCGTCGGAGCTGCACAGCGCGGGGGAGTAGGGGAAGGGCTGACCGACGAGATCCTCGTCGGTCGGCAGGCCCTGGAGGGCCCGGGCCTCACGGTTGGCGATCAGCACGGTCGAGTTGGCGTCGCACACGACGATGCCCTCGTCGAGCGCGTCGAGGAGCACGTTCAAGTTGGTGCTGGTCGACACCCCGTCGGCCAGCGCCTCGCGCAGCACCGCGACATGGCAGTCGCCGACCAGGCGGCTCGTGAACCGGGCCCCGCTCACCCGCACCGGGACCGACTCCCCGTCGACATGGGTGAGATCGAGGTTGCGACCGTCGGTGTCGAGCAACGATGCGGGGCTCTCGACGTCACCGGAGCCGGCCGAGCGCAGCAGCGCCGCGACCTCCTGGCCCAGGATCTCCTCGGGCAGGAGGCCGCTCAGGTCGCCGAACGCGGCGTTGGCGAACACGACGGTGCCGTCGTCGCGGGTGATGACCAGCCCTTCGGGCAGGCTCTCGATGGCCTGGTCGAGCAGACCGGTCGCGGTCGACACGGCGACGGGAGGCTCGAAGGGGGCCGGGGCCGGCTCGGTGTCGACGGAGACGGGTCCCTCGAACCCGTCGACGCCGAGCGCCGGCACCCCGGCGATCTCCTCCGCGCCCTCCTCGACCTCGCTCTCCGACCGATCCACCACCGAGATGCCCGAGGAGTCGGTGGGGGACTTCTCGACCTCGACCGTGTCGTCCACGCCGTAGAAGGTGGGGCCGCTCAGCGCCACGGCGCCCCGGGCGAGCTGCTCGCCGAGGGCCTGGCTCAGCCGGAGGAGGCCCAGGCGCTGCTCTTCGTCGAGCTCGGGCAACCAGGTGTCGACCACGCCCAGCAGCCCGGACCACTCGGCCCCCGCCCGGATGGGGACGGCCACGCAGGCGAGCGAGTCGTCGGCCGACTCGTCCTCGCCCAGGATCTCGGCGTTCCAGAACAGCTCGTTGCCCTGGGCGCCGGGACGCTCCAGGCACGAGCGGGCGAGCAGGGCCACCCGCTCGCCGATCCCGCGGGGACCGGGGCTGGTCAGCTCGAAGCGCACATCTCCCCTGGTCGAGACCACAAACGCGCCCATGCCCATGCACAGGTCCCGAGCGAGGCGGACCGCCTCGATGGTCTGGTCCTCGGTGTTCTCCATGGGCGAAAGACTACGGCGGGTCGGTCCCACGAACGTCTTTCGAATGTCCCTCCATTGGCCTTCAGAACAGGGCTTTTCGGGGGACGGCGGGTGGACGGCCCGTTTTTAGGGTTGTCCGCATGTTCGTTTCCTACGTCCTGCGGGTCCGGCCCGAGGGCCTCAAAGAGGGGCGTCTGACCGGTGAGGTCGAGGCGGTGGCGACCGGCCAGCGCTTCGCGGTCCGGTCCGTGGACGAGCTCATGGCGTTCGTGCTCGAGACCGCGGGCGAGGAGATGGTCCTCTCCCGGACTGCCCGCTCGGGGAGGGAAGCCCAGCGGTGAGCACCCCCACGATCCCGCACCAGGCGTTGAGCACCACGGGGACCCTTTCGGTCGTCCCGGCCCGCCCGACGCGGCGCGCGATCCTGTCGTTCCCGGTCGAGTCGACCACCACCCGACCGACCTGGGCGTGGCTGGTGGCGAGCGACGGCCTGGTCGCGCTCCTCGTCCTCTTGATCGTGAGCAACCTGCTCCCGAGCCTGGCTCCGGATCGAGCCTCGATCACCACCAACCTGACCTTCGTCGGGATCTCCTGGTGCGCGCTGGCCGCGGCGGTCCTGTCCAAGCGCGTCTACTCGAAGGCCCGGCGCCACATCGCCCCCGCCCCGGCCGACGAGCTCGCCACCCTCGAGTCGGCGATCGTGATCGGTGCACTCCTCACCCTCGCCCTCGCCGCGATCTTCCCGGCCCTCCTGCACGGCGCTCTGCAGCCGGCCGCCACGGCCATCGGCTTCGCCGGCTGCGCGGTCGTGATGCCGCTCGCCCGGGCCGCCGTCATTGGGGTGCGGGCCCGCACCGCCACCCGGGCTGCTCGGGTCGTGGTCGTTGGCACCGGCACCATCGCCTCGGACATCGGCGCCCGGTTGTCGCGGTCGCGCCACATCGAGTTGGTCGGATTCGTCGATGACGACCCCGTCGAGGGTCACCCGGTCCTTGGCGACCTCGAGTCGTTGCCGACCATCTGCAAGCTCGGCATGATCGACCGCGTCGTCATCGCCTTCAGCCGCTCCCACCCCTCCCGCACCACCGACCTACTCCGCTCGTTGGTGGGCACCGTGGCGGTCGACGTCGTGCCCCGCTACTTCGAGCTGACCGGCTGGGAGGCCAGCTTCCAGGATCTCGACGGCCTGGCCGTGGTCAGCCTGGACGGCGGCCCTCCGGGGATCTTGGGCCGCCTGGCCAAGCGCGTCCTCGACGTCGTCGGCTCCCTCGCCGCCCTGCTGGTCGTGGCGCCGGTGCTGGCCGCCGCCGCCCTGGCCATCCGTCTGAGCTCGCCCGGTCCGGTGTTCTTCCGCCAGGACCGGCTCGGTCGCAATCGCCGCGAGTTCCGCATCCTCAAGCTGCGGACCATGCGAGAGCCGACCCCCGCCGAGGACGCGATTGACCGCAGCGTGCCGCGGCCGCTCACCGACCTGCCCGAGGTCGAGCTGCGGGTGACCGCGGTGGGGCGTCTGCTGCGGCGCCTCGGTGTCGACGAGCTGCCCCAGTTGTTCAACGTCCTGCTGGGCGAGATGTCGCTCGTGGGGCCGCGCCCCTTCGTTCCCGAGGAGTGTTCGGTCCTGCCTGAATGGGTCGACCGGCGCTTCGAGATCCGTCCCGGCATTACCGGGCTCTGGCAGGTCTGTGGCCAGCACGACCTCCGCTTCGAGGAGCTGTGCCGGCTCGATTGCCAGTACGTGGCCAGCTGGTCGTTCGCCCAGGACATCCGGATCCTGGCCCGCACCCCGGGTCGGCTGCTGCGGGGTGGCGGGGGGGCCGAAGGATGACGATCGCCCGCACTCCGAGCATCTCGGTGGTGATGGCCACCCGAAATCGGGCCGACTCCCTGCCCAACCTCGTCACCGCGGTGATGGCGGACGAGTCCGTCCGCCACCTGGTCGTGGTGATCGACGGTGACGATGCCCAGTCAGTCGAGACGCTCACCAGTCTGTCTGGCCGGTTCCGCCGCCTCCGGTTCCGCCAGATCCCCCACGCCGGACACCTGCGGGCGTTGGAGGTCGGGATCGCGATGACCGACGCCGAAGTCGTGCTGCTCCTCGACGACGACGTGATGCCGTCGGCCGGCCTGGCCGCCGCGCACGCCCGGAGCCACACCCTGCACCCCAACCTGGTGCTGGTCGGGGCCATGCCGGTGCAGCTGCCGGATCGACGCGCCGGCGTCGGAAGCCTGCTCTATGCCCGCGACTATGAGGGCCTGTGCGACGAGTTGGCCGCCGGGGCCAAGGACGTCCTGGCCAACCTGTGGATGGGCAACGTCTCACTGCGGCGCTCCCATTGCGTGACGGTCGGGCTGGCCTCGCGGGAGTTCACGGCCTCGTACCACACCGACCAGGAGCTCGGCATTCGGCTTGCCGCAGCCGGCCTGGTCGGCCGATACGACCCCTCCCTCGCCGCCGTCCACCTGCACCGCCGGAACAACCGGGCGTTCCTCAACGACGCTCGCCGCCGCGGCGCCGGGGTGGTGCAGCTGCACGCCGCCCACCCCGAGCTCGGCCCGGTCGACGCCGGCCAGTTCACCGACGACCTGCCGGGGCCCCTCGGCGGGGTGGTCGCCCGCATGGGCCGGCGACCCCTGGCCTACCCGGCCGCCCGCGCCATGGTGCTGGCGGCCGACGGCGTCGGGCTGGTTGGGGCGCCAGGCGGCCGGATGGCCCTGGCCAAGCTCGCCCGTCGCCTCATGCTCGTCCGGGGGGCGACCGCCGGGGAGCCCGACGTCGCCACCTCGGGCTCGCTCGTCCCCGCGTGACGAGGGATCTGCCCATGGATCGACCGCTCGCCACCCCGGCCGCCACCACTGGTTCCCGCCGACATCGGCGAGCGTGGCTGTGGGTGACGGCGTTGACCCTCGGGGTCGCCACCTCGGCAGTCCTGCCGCTCGAGATCGCCGAGGCCCAGACGACCAAGACCGTGGTCCTCATGGGTGACTCGCTGCTCAACGAGGGCGCGCCCGACATCACCGCGGCCCTGGAGAAGGAGGGCTACTCGGTCGACTCCTCGCTGGCCGTGAACGGAGCCGGGATCCTCGACACCCAGATCCACTGGCTGGCCAAGGCCCGTCGGCTCATCAACGACGAGGACCCGAGCGTCGTGGTCGTCGAATACGTCGGGAACTACGCGGTGTTTGGTGGGGTCAAGGGCATCTCGGTGTACTCCCGGCCCTTCTACACGCTGTGGGGTCAGGCCTCCCAGCGGCTCGAGAACGTCCTCACCGCTCGTGGCGCCTCGGTCGACTGGGTGATCGGCCCACCGGTCGGGCTGAAGGTCCCCGAGGAGGGCATCAAGGTCTTCGACAGGATCTACGCGCATCTCCACGCGCCCAACACGCCGTCCGGCCGGGTCCCCTTGATCGACGTCACCCCGGCGGTCACGGATGGGACCGGCCACTACACCGCGTCCGTGTCCGGACCGGACGGCCACATGGTCCAGGTGCGTCAGTCCGACGGCGTCCACTTCACCGACTACGGAGCCAGCCTATTCGCCAACGCCATCGTCTCGGCGCTGCCTTAGGGGCGCGGCGGTCGGCTACTCGCCGTCGGCGTCGTCGGGCGTGATGGCGGCCCTGGCCCGCAGGACCGAGCGGGACGGGGGCAAGCCGAGGTCGGCCAGCATCCGCTCGGCCCGCTCGAGGGTCGACAGCGCCCGCCGCCGATTGCCCGACTTGGCCAGGAGCTCGGCCGCCCGGAGGTAGTGGTTCTCCTCGTAGGGGTCGGCGTCGATCAGGCGGTCGAGCAGGGCCAGGGCCTCCTGGAGGTGCTCGTGGGCCACCGCCTCCTCCAGGAGGAGGTCGAGCAGCTGGATGTAGAGGCGCGCCAAGGACTCGCGGTAGCTCGCCGCCCAGTCGGCGTAGCGGTCGCCGGGCAGGAGCTCGCCTCGGTAGAGGACGAGGGCGTCGCGGGCCAGGCGGCCGGCCTCTTCGGACGGGGTGTCGCGCCGGATGGCCTCCTCGCCGAGCTCCCGGAACTGGCCCACGTCGGTCACCGCGTCACCGGCCAGGCGGATGAAGTTGTCGTCGCGCTCCAACAGGTCGCCGCTCGCGGCCCGGACCCGCCAGAGCACGTTGCGGAGCCGGCGGG
>JBOGFV010000303.1:0-3092 GCA_050743525.1 Acidimicrobiales bacterium | reverse complement strand
GCTCGGGGTGCTCGGGGTGCTCGGGGTGCTCGGGGTGCTCGGGGTGCTCGGGTTCGGCCTTAGTGCGGGGCCGGTCGGGACGCGTTGGTGGAGCTCACGGCGCGGCATCGGCTCGGTCGGGCCCGGTCGAGACCGGGGCGGGTCTCAAACGCCGAGCGCCTCCTCGCGCCGGTCGAGCGCGTCGGCGAGCCACTGGCCGATGGACGGCAGCGGCGATCCCGGCGTGAACACGGCGGCCACCCCGAGCTCGGTCAGCCTCGAGATGTCGTCGTCGGGGATGATCCCGCCGACGATGACGAGCACGTCGCCCCGCCCGGCCGCCCCGAGCGCGTCGATGACCTTGGGCACGAGCGAGAGGTGGGCCCCCGACAGCATGGATAGCCCCACCGCGTCGGCGTCCTCCTGGACCACCGCCGTCACCACCTGCTCGGGGGTCTGGTGCAGGCCCGTGTAGACGACCTCGAAGCCCGAGTCGCGAAGGGCCCTGGCGATGACCTTCGCCCCGCGGTCGTGGCCGTCCAGCCCTGGCTTGGCCACCACCACCCGGTAGGGACGCTTCATGAGGGACCGATGATAGGTCGGGACCCCCGGGGTGGGGCCAGGCCGGATCAGGCCCGGCGGAGCGGCGCGGCCGACAAGAGCAGCTTCTTCGAGCCCACCGAGGTGAACCGCACCTCGGCCTGGGCGCCGTCGCCCTGGCCGGTCGCCGAGACCACCACCCCGTCGCCCCAGCGGTCGTGGACGACCTGGTCGCCTGCCGCGAGGCCCAGGGTCTCGGCCCCGGTGGTCTGGCGGCGCCGGGGCGCCATGGGCATCCCGAACCCGTTGCCGTTCCCGCTCCCGACCACCCCCACGTCGTGGACCAGCTCGGAAGGCACCTCGGAGAGGAACCGGGACGGGATGTTGTGGGAGGTGGTGCCCCACAGGGTCCGGCGCCAGGCGTGCGACAGGTAGAGGCGCTCCCGGGCCCTGGTCACCCCGACGTAGCAGAGCCGCCGCTCCTCCTCGAGCTCGAGGGGCTCCGACAGGGTGCGCATGTGGGGGAAGATCCCCTCCTCGAGCCCGGTCACGAACACCGCCTGGAACTCCAGGCCCTTGGCGGTGTGCAGCGTCATGAGGTTGACCCGGGTGCCGTCGCTGTCGAGCTCGTCCGAATCGGCCACCAGCGCCACCGTCTCCAGGAACTCCGAGAGGTCCTCGTACTCGGCGGCCACCCCGGCCAACTCGAAGATGTTCTCGATCCGCCCATCGGCCTCATGGGTGCGCTCGGCCTCCAGCTCGGTGACGTACCCCGAGCGGGTGGCCACCGCCTCGACCAGGTCGCCGGGGGCGAGGGTGGTGGCCAGCCGGGCGAAGTTCTCTAGCAGGTCGGCCAGCGCCGCGGCCCCTTTGAGGGCCTTGCCGGTCAGGCCGGCCTCCTCGGCGTGGGGAAGCGCCTCGGGGATCGAGGTGCCGCGGGCCTTGGCCCAGGCGACCAGCCGGGTCGCCGACATGTCCCCGATCCCCCGCTTCGGCACGTTCAGGATCCGCCGCGCCGACACCTCGTCGGTCGGGTTCCCGAGGAGCCGGACGTAGGCGAGCATGTCCTTGACCTCGCGCCGGTCGTAGAAGCGGGTCCCCCCCACCACCTTGTAGGGGACCTCCCGGCGGACCAGCTCCTCCTCGAGCACCCGGCTCTGGGCGTTGGTCCGGTAGAAGACGGCCATGTCCGAGTAGCTGAGCGACTCGCGGTCGTGGAGGCGGGACAGCTCGCTGGCCACGAACGACGCCTCGTCGTGCTCGTCGTCGGCTCGGTAGCGGGCGATCGGCGGGCCCTCGTCGCCCTCGGTGAAGAGGCGCTTGGGTCTCCGGGCCTCGTTGTTGGCGATGATCGCGTTGGCTGCGTCGAGCACCCGCTGGGTCGAGCGGTAGTTCTGCTCGAGCAGGATCGTGGTGGTGTTGGCGAAGGCCTGCTCGAACTGCAAGATGTTGGAGATGTCGGCCCCGCGCCAGCGATAGACGGACTGGTCGGAGTCGCCGACCACGCACACGTTGCCATGGGCGGCGCCGAGGAGGATGACCAGCCGGTTCTGGGCCTTGTTGGTGTCCTGGTACTCGTCGACCAGGATGTGCTTGAAGCGCTGTTGGTAGCCGGTCCGGACCACCTCGGACGCCTCCAGCAGGTTGACCGCCACCATCAACAGGTCGTCGAAGTCCATGGCGTTGGCGGCCAGCAGGCGCTGCTGGTACTGGGCGTAGACCTCGGCGATGCGGATGGCGAAGGGGTCGCCGCGGGCGTTGCCCCGGAAGGTCTCGAAGTCGATCAGCTCCGCCTTGGCCTGGGAGATGACGCCGGACACCGAGCGGGGCGGCAGCCGCTTGGTGTCGAAGCCGAGCTCGTTCAGGATCAGCTCGATCAATCGCCGCGAGTCGAGCTCGTCGTAAACGGTGAACGAGGACTGGTAGCCGAGGACCGACGCGTGGGAGCGCAGCATCCGCAGGCACGCCGAGTGGAAGGTCGACACCCACATCCGCTCGGCCCGCTTGCCGACCAGCTCGGCCACCCGCTTGCGCATCTCCTCGGCGGCCTTGTTGGTGAAGGTGATGGCCAGGATCTCCCACGGGGCCGCCTCGTCGGTGGCCAGCAGGTGCGCGATGCGCCGGGTCAGCACCCGGGTCTTGCCCGAGCCCGCCCCTGCCACCACCAGGAGCGGGCCGCCCCGGTGGCCCACCGCCTCGCGCTGGGGCGGGTTGAGCCCCTCGAGCAGCTCCTCGGGGGTCGGCTGCCGGAACCGCTCCTCGGCGACCTCGGCGCTTCGCGGCGCGGCCTGGGACGGGGGCGGCTCGTCGGGCGGCAGGTGGGGCGGCGGGGGCGGGGGCTCGTGCAGCTCGACCAGCGGCGGGGTGGGCTCGTCGGACTCACCGGCCGGGCCGGGCGCGTCGGGGCCGATGTCCTCGAAGTCGAACAGCCGGTCGCCCTGGGCCGGGGTCCCGCTCACTCCCACTCGATGGTGCCGGGCGGCTTCGACGTCACGTCGAGGGCCACGCGGTTCACCCCTTCGACCTCCCCGATGATGCGCGAGGCGATGCGCTCTACCAGGTCGTAGGGGAGG
>JBOGFV010000302.1:0-6781 GCA_050743525.1 Acidimicrobiales bacterium | reverse complement strand
ATGCTGCTCGTGCTCATGTTCCGCTACGTCTTCGGCGGCGCCATCTCGGGCATCCACGGCTCGTACGTGAACTACCTGATGCCAGGGATCTTCGTGCAGACGGTCGCCTTCGGCTCGGTGATCTCGGCGGTCGGGCTCGCCGAAGACATGCAGAAGGGTGTCATCGAGCGGTTCCGGGCTCTGCCGATGGCGCGCTCGGCGGTGGTGACGGGCCGCAGCCTGTCCGACCTGACCCGCAATCTCGGCTCGGTGCTCCTCATGACCGGGCTCGGCTTCGCGGTGGGCTTCCGGATCCAGACCAACGCGGCCGCCTTCATTGCCGGCCTCGGCCTGCTCCTCCTCTTCTCGTGGGCCATGAGCTGGGGGTTCGCCCTCCTCGGCATGGTGGTGAGCAGCCCCGAGACGGCTCAGCTGGCCACCTTCCCGGTGCTCCTCCCCTTCACGTTCGCGTCGAGCGCGTTCGTGCCGGTCAACCGGATGCCGGGGTGGCTGCAGGCGTTCGCCAAGAACCAGCCGGTGAGCGATGTGGTCAACGGCTGCCGGGCCCTGATGAGCGGCGGCGGCACGACCCGGCCGGTCCTGATCGCGGTGGCCTGGAGCCTCGGGCTGGTCGCCGTGCTGGCCCCGCTGGCGATCCGCCGCTACGTCAAGACCCCCTAGCCACGTTCGGCCCACCCGTCGCGGCCAGCCGACGCTCGAAGGCCCGGTGGTACGTGGGGACGGAATGGTGGCCTGGTGCTACGACCCCGACGGCGACACGCTCTCGCTGAACCAGGTCAGGGGGAGGACCCGGCGCCGGACCGCGAGCCGAGCTCGCCGAGCAGGCCGGCGACCGGCACCCGGACCTGGGCGGTGGTGTCCCGATCTCGCACCGTGACCGCCTGGTCCTCGAGCGAGTCGAAGTCGACCGTGACGCACCACGGCGTCCCCACCTCGTCCTGACGCCGGTATCGGCGGCCGATGGACTGGGTGGTGTCGAAGTCGCACATGTAGTGGGGCTGGAGCATCGAGAGCACCTGGCGCGAGAGGCCCTCCAGCTCCTCCTTCTTGGAGAGCGGGAGAACCGCGACCTGGATCGGCGCGAGCCGCCAGTCCAGATGCAGCACCGTCCGGGCCTCCCCGGCCACCTCGTCCTCGCCGTACGAGGCGAGCAGGAACGCCATCATCGCCCGGGTCGCGCCGAGGGCCGGCTCGATGACGTGGGGCACGTAGCGCTCGCCGCTGGCCTGGTCGAAGTACTCGAGCCGCTCGCCCGAAGCCTTGGCGTGGGCGGTGAGGTCGAAGTCGCCCCGGTTGGCCACCCCCTCGAGCTCGTCCCAGCCCCACGGGAACAGGAACTCGATGTCGGCGGTCTGCGACGAGTAGTGGGAGAGCTCGTCGGCGTCGTGGTCGCGGACCCTGATCATCGAGTCAGGCATGCCGAGGTCCTTGAACCAGCGGACCCGCTCGTCGAGCCAGTAGTCGAACCACTTGGGGGCCTCGGCCGGTGGGACGAAGTACTCCATCTCCATCTGCTCGAACTCGCGGGTCCGGAACACGAAGTTCTGGGGGGTGATCTCGTTGCGGAAGGACTTGCCGACCTGGGCGATGCCGAACGGCGGCCGCTTGCGGGTCGTGGTCAGCACGTTGGCGAAGTTGGTGAACATGCCCTGGGCGGTCTCGGGGCGGAGGTAGGCGACGGTGCCCTCGTCCTCGACCGGCCCGGCGTGGGTCTTGAACATGAGGTTGAAGGCACGGGCCTCGGTGAAGTCGGTGGATCCGCAGTTGGGGCAGACCCCTTCGATCTTGTCGGCCCGCCACCGCTCCTTGCACTTGCGGCAGTCGACCAGCGGGTCGGTGAAGTTCGCCAGGTGGCCGGAGGCGGCCCACACCGAGGCCGGCGACAGGATGGCGGCGTCGAGGCCCACCACGTCGTCGCGCATCCGCACCATGGTCCGCCACCACGCGTCCTTCACGTTGCGCAGCATGTTGACGCCCAGGGGCCCGTAGTCGTACGTGGACCGGAACCCGCCGTAGATCTCGGCGGACGGGAAGATGAACCCGCGCCGCTTGCACAGGTTCACCACCTTCTCCATGAGGCCGTCGGTGGCGGGGGGGCCCGACGCGCCCAGCTCGCCGTCGGTCACCGGGTCACGATACCGGCTGGTCGGATCGGCTCCGGGGCCCGGTGACAAGCCGCATCGAGATCTCGCTGGCCAGCATGCGCCCAGCCGGGGTGAGGACCGCCCGACCGTCCCGCCATTCGACCAGGCCGTCGAGATCGGGGCTCGGCATCAGCGCGTCTGCCGGGACCCCGGTCGGCGTCCGGAGGGCCAGGGACAGGCGCTCGAACCGGCGCTGGTCGGCGGAGAGCTCCTCGACGCCGGCCACCGGAGGCCCCTCCGACTCGATCGCGGCGAGGTAGCGCTCGGGCGTCCGCACGTTCCACCACCGACGTCCGGCGACATGGGAGTGGGCCGCCGAACCGAACCCGAGGTAGTCGCCGCCCGCCCACGCGATGTTGTTGTAGCGGCACCGGTGCCCCGGCTTGGCCCAGTTGCTGATCTCCTCCCACGCGTAGCCGGCCGCGCTCAGCATCTCCTCGGCCCGCAGGTACCGGCGGGCCTGGGTGTCGTCGTCGGGATGGCGGCCCGGGTCGGCGGCCAGCGCCGTCCCCGGCTCGATCGTCAGCGCGTACGCGCTCAGGTGGGGCGGGGGCGAGGGCAGGGACAGCACCCCCGCCAGCGCGTCCTCCCAGTCGGTGTCACGCTCGCCGGCGGCGCCGTAGATGAGGTCGAGGTTCCAGCTGGCCAGCCCGGCCCCGGCCACCACCTCAGCCGCCGCCACCACCTCATCCCACTGATGGTGGCGGCCGAGCGAGGCCAGCACGTGGGGGGCCCGAGCCTGGGCGCCGAGGGACACCCGGGTCACGCCGGCCTCCCGGTAGGCGGCCAGCCGGTCGCCGTCGACGTCCTCGGGGTTGCACTCGACGGTCACCTCGGCACCGTCGGCCCGCGGGATGCCGGCGAGGACCGAGCAGAGGGCCTCGGAGGAGAGCCGCGACGGCGTGCCGCCGCCGAAGAACACCGCGTCGGCCCCGCCGAAACCGCCGGTCTCGACCGCCCGGTCGATGTCCCGGCGCAGCGCCGCCACGTAGCGGTCCTGGAGGTGGTCGCGGTCGACGTAGGTGGCGAAGGCGCAGTAGTCGCAGCGGCGCCGGCAAAACGGGACGTGCACGTAGACGCCGAGGGGCGCTTCGGAACCCACCGGCCTAGAGCCCCTGGGCGGTGTGGACCGTCCGCAGGCGCCGGTCGATGTGGGCCTCCATCGCCTCGGTGGCGAGCTGGTTCAGCTCCGGTGCCCCGGGCGGCGACCCCTCGCGCAGGGTCGCCGCGAGCTCGCCGCCGAGGATGCGGCGCATCAGGATGAGGGCGTCCTCGCTCATCGGCCGGCCCCGGCGGCAGCCCCGGCACAGCGCTCCGCCCTCGACCAGGTCAAAGGCGACCAGTTCGACCTCGGTGTCGGGGCGGCCGCAGGAGGCGCAGGCATCGAGCACCGGCGAGGCCCCTTCGAGCACCAACGCCTTCAAGAAGAAGCAGGCCGGAACGAGCGTCGGGTCGAGCGTCGGGTCGGCGAGGGCCCGGAGCGCGCCGACCAGCATCGTGTAGAGCGGCGCGTCGGCATGGCCCTCCTGAGCCAGCTGGTCGACCGCTTCGAGCATCGAGAGCCCCTGAGCCATTCGGCCGAGGTCCTCGCGGACCGTCCGGAAGTTGTCGATCACCTCGACCTGGTTGACGATGTCGAGCTCGCCCCGCCCCCGCCACAGCTGCAGCTGCGTGTGGCTGAGCGGCTCGAGGCGCGACCCAAACTTGCTCGAGGTCCGGCGCACCCCCTTGGCGACCGCCCGGACCTTGCCGTGGTGCTCGGTCAGCATCACGACGATCCGGTCGGCCTCACCCATCTTGTAGGTGCGCAGGACGACGCCACTGTCGCGGTACAGGCTCACGGCGCGGCGCGCTCTTCGTCCTCGGCCGGGTCCTGGACCGACCGGGACGGGGTCGACCGGCCGTTCAGGAAGTTCCCACCGCCCACGAGGACCAGCAGCGCGATCGCGGTCACGAGGATCGGGATGAAGGGGGTGAGTCCGATGATGGCCAGCCACAACATCGCCGCCAGCGCCATCAGACCGAGGACCCAAGAGATGCGGGTGAAGATCACTGCACCACCCCGCCGTAGCGGCGGGTCCGCCGCTGGTACTCGAGGATCGCCTCGTAGAGATGGCCGCTGCGGAAGTCGGGCCACAGGCGATCGGAGAACACGAGCTCGCTGTAGGCGAGCTCCCAGAGCAAGAAGTTGGAGATCCGAAACTCACCGGAGGTCCGGATCACGAGGTCGGGGTCGGGGGTCCCGGGGAAGTACAGGCGCGACGCGATCGCCTTCTCGTTCACCCGCCCGGGCGACACGCCGTCGGCGACCAGCTCGCGCACCGCGTCGACGATCTCGGCCCGGCCGCCGTAGTTGAAGGCCAGCGTGAGGGTCATGGTCCGGTTTCGCTCGGTCATCGCGGTCGCCTCGTCCATGGCCCGTTGGACCCGGCGGGGGATGCGGCGGTCCCGACGCCCGGCGAACCGGATGCGGACCCCCCGCCGGTGCAGCTCGTCGCGGCGGCGGGACAGGAGCGTCTCGTTGAAGTTCATCAGGAACCGCACCTCGTCGGGAGGGCGCCGCCAGTTCTCGGTCGAGAACGCATAGACGGTCAGCCACGGCAGGCCGATCTCGAGCGCGCCGTCCACCACGTTGAACAGCGCCTCCTCGCCGGCGATGTGGCCCTCGGTCCGGGGGAGCCCTCGCTGGGCCGCCCACCGCCCATTGCCGTCCATCACGCAGGCCACGTGGGTGGGCACTCGGGCCCGGTCCAGCTCGGCGGGGACCGGGTCCGGAGCGGTGCCGAAGTTGTCCGACGAGGCACCGTTGGTCGAGCCGGGCGCGGCCGCGGCGGCCGGGGCGGCTCGTCTGATCATGGGGTCGAAGCTACCGCCCGGGCCTCCCAGTCGGGCGCCCCGGCTGGTGTCGTCACGTGTGGGCAGTACGTTCGCCGACATGGAGGAGGAGCGCGGGAAGGCTGGGCCGGCGCGCCCGCCCGCGCCCGACGCCGACCCCGAGAAGGCCGCCACTCGCCTCCTCGGTCGGATCGTCGGCGAGATGGCGGGTGGCGGCGAGGAACGGCCGGGGCAGGCCGAAATGGTGGCCCTGGTCGCCCGAGCCATCCGGACGGGCACCCACCTCGTCATCCAGGCGGGGACGGGGACCGGCAAGTCGCTGGGCTACCTGGTCTCGGCGGCCTTGTCGGGCCGGCCGGTGGTGGTGGCGACCGCGACCAAGGCGCTCCAGGACCAGCTCGCCACGAAGGACCTGCCACTGCTCGCTGGCGCGGTCGACGAGCCGTTCTCGTGGGCGGTGCTGAAGGGCCGCTCGAACTACCTGTGCCGCCAGCGGGCCGCCGAGGTCGGCGACGAGGGCGAGCAGCAGCGCTTCGACGAGGTCGGCGACGAGGTCGGCGACGAGGACGCGGCCGCCGCGCCGGTCGACCCCGGTCGGCTGGCCGATCAGCTCCGTCGCCTCCTGCGGTGGGCCGGCCAGACCAAGACGGGCGACCGGGCCGACCTCCCGTTCGAGCCGTCGGCGCGCGCGTGGTCGATGGTGAGCGTCGGACCCCGCGAGTGCCCCGGGGCCTTCCGGTGCCCGTCGGGCAGCCGATGCTTCGCCGAGGCGGCTCGGGACCAGGCCGAGGCGGCGGACGTCGTGGTGGTGAACACCCACCTCTACGGCGCCCACCTGGCCTCCGGAGGCACCGTGCTGCCCGCCCATGACGTCGTCGTCTTCGACGAGGCCCACGAGCTCGAGGAGGTCATGACCGACAGCCTCGGGGTCGAGGTCACCCCCGGCCGCTTCCGAGCTCTGGCGGTCGCGTCCCGGGCCCTGCTCGAGAAGCAGGACGGCCCCAGCATCGACGAGCTGCTCGAGGTGGCCGACCGAATGGCCTCGGTCCTCGTCGCTCACCTCGGGACCCGGGTGTCGCTCGGCCCCGACGCCGAGCGGCCCGACCGCGACGTGGCCGATGTCCTCGTCCTCGCCGGCAATCGCCTCGACGTCGTGAACGGCAGGCTCCGGGCCGCCGAACGGGGCGGCTCGCGAGAAGAGGAGGCCGGGCTGTTCCGGGCCCTCAGCGCGGCCGGCCACCTGGCCGACGACCTGGCCCGGCTGGCCGAGCCGACCGAAACCGAGGTGGCGTGGGTGGACGGGGACCGGCGGGCCCCGGCGCTGTGCCTCTCCCCCGTCGACGTCGGGCCGGCGCTGGCCGGAGCCCTGTGGGGCGAGGTCACCGCAGTGCTCACCAGCGCGACGATCCCGCCGGGCATCGAGCGGAACCTCGGCCTCGACGGCTACGGCGCCCAGCGCGTCGACGTCGGGAGTCCCTTCGATTTCGCCAACCACTCGCTGCTCTACGTCGCCCGCCACCTCCCCGACCGCCGCCGGCCGGGCGCCGAGGAGGCCATGATCGAGGAGCTGGACGCGCTGATCCGGGCGGCCGGGGGCCGGACGCTGGCCCTGTTCACCAGCCGCCGGGCCACCGAGGCGGCGGCCCACGCGCTGAAGGGCAAGCTCCCCTACCGCGTGCTCGTCCAGGGCGAGCGGCCCAAGCCGCGCCTGCTCGAGCTGTTCAGCGCCGAGGAATCGTCGTGCCTCTTCGCCACCCTCGGCTTCTGGCAGGGCGTCGACGTGCCGGGCCGCTCGCTGTCCC
>JBOGFV010000301.1:0-3972 GCA_050743525.1 Acidimicrobiales bacterium | reverse complement strand
TGGTTGAGCCGGGTCGGCCGGTTGGACGGCCGGATCTGGGACAGCACCACCATCCGCGAGCCGTCCGGGCCGCCCTCGGCGCCGCTCACCGGGACCACCAGCACCAGGTCCGAGAACGACAGGTCGGAGAGCAGCGACCACGAGCCGGTCAGTCGATGCAGGTGCGACAGCTCGTCGGGCTCGAGGACCGCGTCGAGCTGGGCCTGCTCGGCCGGCGTGGTCACGGCCGGCTCCCCTCCCCCGCTGGGTCGGCCAGCGCGACGGCGCGAGGGGTCCGGGCCCGGAAGCCGACCAGCTCCTCGACGCCGGCCCCGGCCAGGATCCGGCGCAGGTCGCCGGCCCGCTCGGCCACCCGGCTGGACCCGTGGGCGTCGGACGCGGTGGTGAAGCCGACCCCTCGGGCGGCGAAGCGCTCCAACAGTCCGAGCGCCGGATACTGCTCCTGGCAGGGCTTGCGCCATCCGGCCGACGAGACCTCGGCAGCCAGTCCGGCCCCGGCGGCCGCCTCGGCCAGCCGGTCCCACCATTCGGTCGGGGCGGCCGGGAGGTGGCCGGCCACCTTCAGCAGGTCGGGGTGGGCGAGCACGTCGACGGTGCCACTGGCGGCCAGCTCCTCGATGGCCGCCGCATAGGCGTCGAGCGCGTCGTCGATCCGCCGGACCGGCCACTCGGCCATGTGCACGACGTCGTCGAGGTCGTCGAAGCGCCACCCCCCGACCCAATGGACCGAGCCCAGCAGCACGTCGAACGGGTAGCCGGCCAGCAGCGCCGCGACCTCGTCCATCCGACCGGCGCAGTGGTCGACCTCGAGGCCGACGACCACGGGCAGGCCGGCCTCCTTGGCCGCCACCGCCGTCTCGACGTAGGCGTCGAGGTCGTTGCGGGCGTGGAAGTCCCAGTACTCGCGCATCGAGGCCCGGAGCTCGGGACGCTCGTCGTCGAAGAGACCAGCCACGATCGGCTCGGACTGCACGAACCGGAAGAGGTGCTCGGTGAGGGCGATCTCGACGACCCCGACCGCGGCGGCCCGCTCGCAGTAGTCGGCGATCTGCTCGAGCCGCAGCGACACGTCGGCCTCGGTGTGGGGCCAGAGGTGCAGGTGGTAGTCGAGCACGCGACGAGCCGCCGATCAGCCCGGGGGGACCCGCACGCCCACAAGAGGATCGTAGGTCGGTCGTCCGGGCGTCCCGTGGCGTCAGCCCCAGATTGTCTCGCCCAGCGCCAGCAGCCCGGCCAGGCTGGCGATGTCGCTCTCCATCGCCGGGGCGGCCACCACCACCTCGCTCCCTGGGGCCAGCTCGTCGCGCTGCTCGGCCTCGCGCCGGGCCACCAGGCTGAAGTTCAAGAAGCTCTCGGCGACCTCTCGCAGCACCGTGGCGGTCAGCTCGGGATCGGTCGGGAGCCGGGCCGCGATCTCGTCGGCCCGTTCCCCGAGCGCCCGCGCCGCCGTCAGGGCGGTCGGGTCGCGCAAGTAGTCGGGCAGCGTCCGGTTGAGCACGACCGCGCCGAGGTGGAGGCGACGGCGGCCGAGTTCGGCGGTGAAGGTCTCGGCCTCGGCGAGCGGGGTGCTCTCGAGCGTGCTTACGACGAGGAAGGTGGTGCGGCGATCGCCGAGCAGCCGGACCACCGCCTCGGCCCGCTCGACGAAACCCTCGTGCATCGACTGGAACAGGATGAAGAACTCCGAGATGTCGGTGAGGAACTGGGTGCCCAGGACGCGGTCGGCGATCTGTTGGAAGGGCCGGGACGCCGCGGTGATGAGCCGCGACCGGTACGGGACGATCAGCCAGCGCAGGAGCCGACTCGAGAAGAAGTCGGCCATTCGCTTGGGCGCGTCGAGAAAGTCGAGGGCGTGCCGGCTCGGAGGGGTGTCCACGATGATGAGGTCGTAGTCGCCGCTGGCGTGGATCTCGTAGAGGCGTTCGACCGCGATGTAGTCGTGGCTCTGGACGAAACGGCCCGAGATGTTCCGGTAGAGCGGGTTGGCCAGGATCTCGTCCCGGGTCCGGCGGTCTGGCGCATGGCGCTCGATCAGCGCGTCCCAGCTGGCCTGGGTGTCGAGCATGGCCGCCCACAGCTCGCCGCGCGGCGTGACCCCGGCCTCCCGGAATAGCTCGACGGGGATCTGGTGCTCGGTGTTCCCGATCCCCTTCAGCCCCAGCGCGTCGGCCAGCCGGCGGGCCGGGTCGACGGTGAGGACGAGCACCTTGCCCCCGTGGTGGCACGCCGCCATCGCGGCCGTGGCGGCGGCGATGGTGGTCTTGCCCACCCCACCGGGTCCGCAGGTGATCGCGATCTCCCGGGAGGCGAGCAGCCGGTCGAGCGAGCCGTGCTGCACATCGGCCGGCCGGGTGCTCACAGTCCCATCTCCTCGGCCAGCGCGGTGGCGACCTGGCGGGTGCTGCGGAGGCCGCCGACCCGGCTGAAGAAGTACGGCACCAAGAGGATGGGGATCGACGCTTCGAGCTCGTCCCTGAGATGCTGGAGGTGCACGGCCCGAGAGCGGCGCATGTTCACCGCCAGTCGGGCCGCCTCGAGCAGGTGATCGGAGGAGGTGCCGAGCGCGTCCTCCAGCCGTGCGGTCGTCGCGGGGTCGCGAAGCTGCTCGAAGACCTCCTCATCCCTGTTCGTGAACAGCTCCGGCAGGACCCGATTGACGACCACCGCCACCGCCGACGCCGACGTCTCGTTGCGAAGGCGCCCGGTGAGTTCGAGGGTCTCGGCGACCGGCATCTCCTCGGTCGTGGTGACCGGGATGACCCCGGTGCGGTCGGGGTTCGACAGCAGCTCGATCATCCAGTCGGTCTGGGAGCGGATCTGTCCCACCTTCACCAGGTCATTGATCGCCTGGGGCGCGCCCAGCTGCGAGACGATGTGGCCAGAGGCCGGGGCATCGACCACCACCACGTCGAAGTGGCCCTCCCGCACCTCCCAGCACAGCTTGCCGACCGTCAAGATCTCCCGGACCCCGGGCGCGGCGGTGGCCACGAAGTCGAAGGCCTTGGCCAGCGGGCCGATGCGGCCGGCCACCGGGACGCGCAGGTTGATCTTCAGGTACTCACGGAGCGACGCCTCGGTGTCCATCGACATGACCGAGACACCCGGCGCGACCTGGACCGGCGTGAAGCCCGTGGGACCGGCCTCGAACATCGCCCCGAGCCCGCCGGTCGCGTCGATGTCGCAGGCGAGCACCCGCTTGCCCCGCTGCGCCGCCAGCTGGGCGAGGGCGGCCGTGACGGTCGTCTTGCCGACTCCCCCCTTGCCGGTGACGAAGAGGAGCTCGTGGCCGAAGAACCCGCTCGGGTCGAGGCCGGCCGGTGTCGAGGCGGCCGGCGCCCCGTCGATCGTGCTCGGATCAGGGGGCGCCGAAACCCACCCTTCGCTCGTTGGAGGGAGCGCCGATCTCGACGTAGGCGACCTGGGCGGTCGGCACGGCGATCTTGCGACCCCGACGGTCGGTGAGCCACAGGACGCCGCCGCGCTCGAGCGACGTCTCGATCTCCTTCATCACCGTGTCCCGGTCGGCGCCGTCGCCCAGGTCGACCTCGAGCTCCTTGGGGGTCCGCATGATCCCGATCCGCACTTCCACCTGGAGCTCCTTCTTTGGGTACCGAGGGCCATTTGACATTAGCCAGCCCGACCGGGACTGCCGGAACCACCAGGCCTTCCCTCTCGGTCGTCACTGCGGGCGGTCAGACTGTTCTCATGGCGAACCTCGGCCGCAGCGAGCGGTCGGTCCGGTGGGCATCAACCATGTCGGGATTCGTGCCCCGATCGGAGGACGAGACGCCGCACGGTGCCGACGGCTTCCGGGTCGCCCACGCCAACAGCTCGGCCCTCCTGGGCGGGCCCGCCACAGCCAGCCCCCTCCGGCCGGAGGCCCACGGGCGCCAGTGGCGCGAACAGATCGAGGATCAGACCCTGGTCCCGGGTGCGGCCCATGCCCGCGATGGCGGCAGGCGAGGGCGGGAC
>JBOGFV010000300.1:0-3956 GCA_050743525.1 Acidimicrobiales bacterium | reverse complement strand
AAGCCGGCCGAGGGCGGCGAGGCGATCTCGGCCGAGGAGTGGACCCATGCGGCCGAAGAGCGGGCCGACGACGGGACGGCTCCGGCAGCGGAGGGGCCGCCGGAGGCGGCCGAGGCGAATGCGGTGGCCGAGGAAAGCGCGCCCTCGCCCGTCGCGGAGGCCCAACCGGCCGGGGAACCCGAATAGCTCCGATCCGCACGTGCGTCGGCTGCCGCCGGCGGGCGCTGCAGACCGCATTGGTCCGGGTCACACGGTCCGGCGACGAGTTGGTTCCCGGTCCCGGGATGGGTCGTGGCGCGTGGCTGTGCCGGGACTCGGCCGCCTGCCTCGAACGGGCGGTGGCCCAACCGGCATTCGATCGGGCCTTTGGGGTGGCGATCACCGCGACCGCGCTCGAGGCCCTGGGTCGGCGCTTGACTGCGGCGGGCGCCGCTCCGGGTCGGGCGGCCGCTCGATGAAGTGACCCGCCGGTATCACCCGGTGAACTCGGACTTCGTACCGCCCTCCGCACCGCCGACTGACACGATTTCGACATAAAGGACGAGGTATTGGCACATACGCGGACCGCTGGGGCAGACTGTCTCGCGCCTAGGGGCCTACGGAGCCCGGGGCGGGGGAGACAAGCCATATGCGAAGGAACGGAAAGCTCCGGATCGGCCTGATTGCCGGGATGCTGGCCGCCACGATCACGCTGACCATCGGCGGGTTCGCGGGCGCGGCCAGCTCGGGCGGGAACATCCTGCCGAAGGTCGGCAACTCGACGCCGACCACGGGGGGGACACTCAAGATCGTGGGCAGCGGGGACGTCGACCACCTCGACACTTGCTGCGCGTACTACACGACCACCTACGAGATCATGCGAATGATCACCCGGCAGCTGGTGACCTACCGGGCCGGTTACACGAGTGCCGATGAGACGGTGGTCGTTCCGGACATGGCGACCTACAAAATCAGCCCCAACGGACTCACCTACACGTTCACCATCAAGCAGGGCGTGGAGTGGGACACCCCGACCGGTCCCCGTCAGGTCACCTCGACCGACGAGGAAACTGGCATCAAGCGGTTGTGCAACCCGATCCAGGGCGCGCCGCCGATCGCCTATTGGACGGGCTCCATCGTCGGCATGAAGTCGTACTGCACGGCCTTCGAGGCCATGTCGGTGCCGACCGATCCGACCGCCCAGGTCGTCGCGATCAAGAGCTTCATAAGTTCGCACCAGATCAGCGGGATCGCGACCCCGAATCCTCAGACGATCGCCTTCACGCTGATCCACCCGTCCAGCACCTTCCTGAACGTGATGGCTCTGCCGATGAGCTCGCCGGTCCCGGTTGAGGAGCTGAACTACATCCCCTCTTCGGCGACCCTGGCCCAGAACTTCCTCTCCGACGGCCCGTACACGATCACCTCCTACACGCCCAACCAGAGCTACGCGCTGGCCAAGAACCCGGCCTGGAAGGCGAGCACCGACCCCATCCGTCACCAGTACTTCGACAACGTCTCCATCACCATGGGCGAGTCGGCGACGGCGGTGCAGCAGCAGCTCCAGACCGGCCAAGCCGACATGGAGTGGGACACCACCGTGCCGACGGCGCAGGTGCCCGGACTCGTGTCCTCGCACAACGCCGGCTTTGCCGCCGACTTCTTCGGCGGCCTCACCTACCTCGTGTTCGACGTGAAGTCGACGGCGAACCACGCGGCGCTGGCCAAGCCGGCCGTGCGTCAGGCGCTGCAGTACTGCGTGAACAAGCAGCACATCGTGCAGGTGACCGGGGGACCGGCCATCAACCAGCCGATCAACCAGATCCTGCCGTCGGCCATGGCCATCGGGTACAAGAAGATCAACCCGTACCCGTCGGCGAGCAGCCAGGGCAACCCGAGCAAGTGCAAGTCGATGCTGGCCGCGGCCGGCTACCCGCACGGCCTGACCCTGACGCTGGCCTACGCCAACAACCCGCCGATGCCGGCCCAGGCGGTCGCCCTGCAGGCCGACATGGCCAAGGGTGGGGTCAAGCTGAAGCTGAACGAGCAGCCGACCCAGGGTTCCTACTTCACCTTCCTGGAGACTCCAAAGAACCACGCGAAGTGGGACCTCGCCTTCGGCGACTGGTTCCCGGACTGGACCGGTAACGGCGCGGCAACGTACTTCAGCCCGCTGTTCGACGGCCGCGGCTATGCCCCCGGCGCGACGGACTACGGCGACTACAACGACCCGACGGTCAACAAGTACATCGACAACGCCGAGGACACGAGCAGCTTGTCAGTGGCGGCCACCAACTGGGCCAAGGCCGACAACTACCTCATGACCAAGGACCCGGCCTGGGTGCCGCTCCTCGACGAGGCGTTGCCGCAGTACATCGGCTCCAACGTCGAGCACGCCATCTACCTGCCGTTCATCGGAGGCTTCGACCCGACCAACCTCTGGGTCAAGTAGTCGGCGGCACCATCACGGCGCAGTTAGTGCGGGGTGCCCCGGCCGACGTCGTCGGTCGGGGCACCCTGGCACGGCGCGCTGCCTTGGCAGGAACGTCCCGATCGGGCACTGTAGGGGGACTTCGCGCTGATCGCCGGGGGGATGTGACCGATGGCCTTGCTCGACGTACGAGACCTCCGGGTCTCCTTCGACACCGACGACGGGACCGTCTTCGCGGTGCAAGGCATGACCTTTTCGGTCGAGCCGGGCCAGACCCTCGGCATCGTGGGGGAGTCGGGCTCCGGCAAGTCGGTCTCGACCCAGGCGATCATGGGGTTGTCGCCGGGGGCCCGCACCTCGGGCACCGCGCTCCTCGATGGCCAGGACCTGCTCGAGATGGACGAGGCCGAGCTGCAGAAGATCCGCGGCGCCAAGGTGTCGATGATCTTCCAGGACCCACTGACGAGCCTCCACCCCCTGTACCGGGTGGGCACCCAGATCGCCGAGGTCATGCGGGCCCACCGGAAGATGCCCAAGGACCGGGCCCTCGAGCGGGCGGTCGAGCTGCTCGAGATCGTGGGCATCCCCGAGCCCAAGAATCGGGTGCGGGACTACCCGCACCAGTTCTCGGGTGGGATGCGCCAGCGGGTCATGATCGCCATGGCCCTGGCGCTCGAGCCCAAGCTGATCATCGCCGACGAGCCCACCACCGCGCTCGACGTCACGGTCCAGGCTCAGATCCTCGAGGTGCTCAACCGGATGCAGCAGGACTTCGAGACCGCCGTCATCCTCATCACCCACGACCTCGGGGTGGTCGCCGACGTCGCTGACGACGTCGTCATCATGTACGGCGGCCGGCCGATGGAGCGGGCCGACGTGCGGTCCGCCTTCATCGAGCCGCACCATCCCTACACCCAGGGGCTCCTGCAATCGATCCCTGCCTACAGTGGCCGGACCGGTCGGCTGCGCCCGATCAAGGGATACCCACCATCGCTGATGCGTCGAATCGAGCAGTGTCCCTTCGCGCCCCGCTGCCCGCATGTGCGCGACGAGTGCCTGAAGGCGCCGCCACCGATGAAGTCGGTCGGCACCAGCCCCGGCCACCTCTCGGCGTGCGTGCTGCCCGGTGACGCCGTCGGCGTCGGGCTCGACGAGGCACCGGACGCCGCCGGAGTGGCGGCGACGTGACCTCCACGGCGGCCGACCTCTTGTTCGACCCGCCCCCGGCGACCCTCCTCGAGGTCGAGAACGTCGTCAAGTACTTCCCGGTGCGCAGTGAGAAGTTCTTCGAGCGGGTCCACGCGCAGGTCCGAGCCGTCGACGGGGTGTCGTTCTCGCTGCGGGTCGGCGAGACCCTCGGACTGGTGGGGGAGAGCGGGTGCGGGAAATCGACCCTGGCCCGATTGGTCACGGCCCTCCGCCCCGTCACCTCGGGCACGATCCGATTCAAGGGCCAGGACCTCACCGCGCTCAACCGTCGCCAGCTCCGGCCCATTCGCCGCTCGATCCAGATGGTCTTCCAGGACCCCTACGGGTCGCTCAACCC
>JBOGFV010000299.1:0-17851 GCA_050743525.1 Acidimicrobiales bacterium | reverse complement strand
GGTGGGTCCGGGCCAGGGCCTCCTGTGCCACGTCCTCGGCATCGCCGCGGTCGCCGAGGATGCGGAAGGACACCCGGTACGCGAGGCGGAAGAGCCCGCCGAACGCGTCCTCGAACCGGATCTCCTGCGCCCCGCCCACAGCCCTCCCGTGTCCCCCCTCTGACGACCGGCGACCCCGATCGGTTGACCGACCAGGGCCAATTGTCCCTCCGATCGACGGTTGGCGCCTCGGGGCGGTGGAGGCCCGCTCTGCTAGAGAAGGTGGCCGGGTTCGAGACAGGGGGCGGGCAGGTGGCACAGGAGTTCCGGGACCTCAACCACAACGCGACGATGGAGCCCTACGAGGACCCCTCGCTCCCGGTGGCCGAGCGGGTCGAGGACCTGCTCGGCCGGATGACCCTGGAGGAGAAGGCGGGCCAGCTCTTCCACAACGTCGTCCTGCCGGGGCCGGGCGGTTCGGTCACCGAGGGCCCGTCGGGGGCCCGCCGCCAGCCGCCGGCCACCGAGTTCATCTCGAACCGCCTGATGACCCATTTCAATCTGGCCGGGGCGATGCCGGCCCGCCAGCACGCCGAGTGGACCAACCGGGTCCAGGAGCTGGCCGCCGACACCCGGCTCGGCATCCCGGTCACCCTGTCGAGCGACCCCCGTCACGGTTTCGCCAACCTCGGGGCCGCGTTCGCGGCCCGGGCCATGTCGCAGTGGCCCGAGGCGATCGGCCTGGCCGCCATCGGTGACGAGCACTTGGTCGAGGAGTTCGGCGACACGGTACGCCGTGAGTACGTCGCGGTCGGTCTGCGGGTCGCCCTGCACCCCCAGGCCGACCTGGCCACCGAACCACGGTGGGCCCGCATCGCCGGGACCTTCGGCGAGGACGCCCAGCTCGCCGCCCGCCTCACCGCCGCCTACATCCGGGGCCTACGGGGCGGGCCGGAGCTCGGACCCAACAGCGTCGCGTCGATGGTCAAGCACTTCCCGGGCGGAGGTCCCCAGCTCGACGGCGAGGACCCGCACTTCGCGTACGGGCGCGAGCAGGTGTACCCGGGCGAGCACTTCGACCACCACCTGATCCCGTTCGAGGCCGCCTTCGAGGCCGGTGTCACCCAGGTGATGCCCTACTACGGCATGCCGGTCGGCACCCAGTACGAGGAGGTCGGCTTCGGGTTCAACCACGGCGTCATCACCGGTCTGCTGCGAGAGAAGTACCGCTTCGACGGCATCGTCTGCACCGACTGGGCGCTCGTCACCGACCACGAGATCTTCGGCGAGCCATATCCGGGTCGGGCCTGGGGCGTCGAGCACCTCACGCGCGAGGAACGGGTCCAACGGATCTTCGACGCCGGTTGCGACCAGCTCGGCGGGGAGTCCTGCCCCGAGGTGGTGGTGTCGCTGGTCGGCGCCGGGAGGCTGGCCGAGCGTCGCATCGACGCGTCGGTCCGCCGGCTGCTCAAGGAGAAGTTCGCCCTGGGGCTTTTCGACGACCCGTTCGTGGACCCGCACCAGGCGGAGCGCTTCGTCGGCAACGACGACCTGCGGGACCGGGGGACGGCGGCCCAGCGGTCGTCGTGCACGCTGCTCAAGAACGGCGCCGACGGCGAGCCGGTCCTGCCGATACGCGAGGGCGCGCGGATCTTCTGTATCGGGGTCGACGCCGAGGTGGCCGCCGAGTACGGCACCGTGGTCGAGCGGCCCGGGGACGCGGAGGTCGCGATCGCCCGGGTGGCGGCGCCATTCGAGGAGCGCGGCGTCGCCCTGGAGCGCTACTTCCACGCCGGCAGCCTGGACTTCTCCGACCAGGCGTTGAAGGAGCTCTTCGCCATCGCCGACGCCGTCCCGACCGTCGTCGAGGTCAGGCTGGAGCGGCCGATCATCCTCACCCCGGTCAAGGACCGGGCTGCCGCGCTCGTCGGCACCTACGGGATCTCGGACGCGGCGTTGCTCGACGTGTTGTTCGGTCGGGCCGCCCCCGAGGGCAACCTGCCCTTCGAGCTGCCGTCGTCCATGGCGGAGGTCGAGGGCCAGCGCTCCGACGTCCCGTTCGACACCGCCCACCCCCTGTTCGAGTTCGGGTTCGGCCTGCGCTACTGACCCGGCGGCGGTCACCCGGCCCGCCGGGACCCGCCTCTATCGTCGCGGGATGGCCCGGCCCATCAGCCCGGGGTCCGGGAGGGATGCCATGCGACCGCCTCGTCCTCTTCACCTCGCCCTCGCCGCGAGCGCCGCGCTCTTGGTCGCGGCCGGCTGCAGCAGCCCGAAGGCCAGTACCAGCTCGACGACCACGACGACCTCGGGATCCTCGACCACCACGACCACCGCCCCGGGCCTGACCTCTCCGGCCACCTCGGGGCCGTTGCACGCCGCTGCGACCATCTCGACCGGCCTCGGCTCGACCGAGAGCCTGGTCGCGGCCGAGGCGCCCGACGGGGCGGTCTTCTTCGCCTGCTCGTCGAGCGACTGCACGAGCTCGGCCTCCGCCCAGGCCGCGTCGGTGGTCCAGGTGGTCGAAAGGACCGGGGCGCCGGTCGTCGCCGAGCACGTGAGCGGGTTGGTCCAGGCGATCGCGGCGAGCTCGACCGACCTCTTCGTCGCGACCAACACGTCCATCACCGAGTACAACCGGACCAATGGCCAGGTCGTGTGCCACTGGAGCGACCCGACGAATGTGACGCCGTCAGGCAACTTCTACCCGGCCGTCGACCTCGCCTTCGGCGACGGCCTCTTGTGGGCCGTCTACGGCATCGGCACCGACCAGAGCGGCTACGAGCCCTCCATCCTCGAGCGGATCGTGCCGGGCTCGAGCGGTCAGCCCCAAGTCGTGTCCTCCGACGTCGGCCAGAACGGTGTGGTGGTCGGCGCGTCCGGTGCCTTCTTCGGCGACTTCATGGACACCACCATCCACGCCGTCGCGTCCGACGGCTCGGCGGCCGGGTCGAGCGGGACCCTGCCCAAGTACCCCATCTTGACGTCGCTCCAGGCCGAGGTGCAGGGCGCCGTCATCGGGCTCGGCCTCGACGCCACCGGCACGCAGTCGTCGATCGTGACCTACTCGGCGACCAACCTCGCGCAGGCCGTCACCACCGCGCCGCTCAGCCTGATGGCCAGCCAGGGACCTTCGATCCAGTCGACCCTGGCGGGCCCGCTGCTGGCGGTGGGCGGCTGCAACAACGCGGCCCTCGGCTTCGCCGACGCCGACGTGCAGGTGTCGAGCCGATGCTCGGGGCTCGGCACCCTCGAGCGGGTCGCCGTCAACGACGGTTCGACCAGCGACGCGGTCGCGGTGCCGGGCGCCCGGGCGCTGCTGGGTCCGTACCCGGTCGTGATCGCGACGAGCGGCGGCACCACGGTCCTCGTCCGCCTTTCCTGACCGCTCAGCTGGGCGGGGAGACCTGGGGAATGCCGCCCACGATGCTCAGGCGCCGCATGAACAAGAGCCGGGCGTTCGGGTAGCCGACCGCCCCGGGCAGCCAGGCGTGGAAGGCCAGCCAGGGAGTGCCCGAGGTGTCGAGGAAGACCGACGCCCCGCCCGGGCCGGCCAGGTTGGACTGGGAGGCGTAGATCGGCTGGCCGATCGGTTTCGAGCAGGGGCCGAGCGGCCCGCTGCAGACCGCCACGCCCTCGGCGTAGTTGGCGCTGTCCCAGTTGTTGCCCGAGTAGAAGAGGTAGTAGGCGCCGTTGAGCACGGTCATGAACGGCCCCTCGACGACCGACCCCTCCCAGCCCTGGGTGGGGCGCAGCAGGGCGACCGGGGAGCTTCCGGGCGCGAGGGCCGTCCCGGTCGCGGCCAGCGGTTGGGCCCAGATGGTGGCCGGCTGGTGGGAGCCGCCGTTGGACTTCCAGGTCAGATAGGGATAGCCGCCCTTGCTCACATAGGGAGCGGGGTCGATCGAGCCCCCGAGGCTGCCTTGGCAGATGAGCGGCCCGGACGAGCGGTCGATGAACGGGCCCTGGGGCGCGGCGGCCACCGCCACCGAGATGCACTCGGTCGGGCCGGCGTCGGTCGCATAGAAGAGGATGAACGAGCGCCCGTACGCGAGGACGGCGGGGGCCCAGGTCGCGCCCTGGGTGGCCCACCCGGGGAGCTGGGGGAGGGCGTCGCCGACCAGGGTCCAGGTGGCGAGGTCGGTCGACTGGATGATCTGGATGTTGCCGCCCGCCGCGTTGGTCCCGTAGGCGAAGTAGGTGCCCCCGACCCGGATGACGTCGGGGTCCGGGAAGTCGAACGGGTAGACCGGCCCGCCCGGTGACGCGGCCAGGCTCTGGCATGGGGCCGCCACCCCGGCCACCGTGCCGATGGCGGCCTGCTCCTGGCCGGCGGCCAGGTCACCGATCGCCTGCTTCACCCCGTTGATGCAGGTCTCCATGGTCGTCACGCTGAACTTGGAGATGTTGAGCCCCGTCTGGGCCTGGCTCAGCCGCTGCTCGGCCAGGGTGAGCTCCCCCTCAACCTGGTTGAGGGTCGACTGGTGGACTCCCCGGGCGCCGGTGAAGGTCGAGAGGGCCAGCTTGGCCACCACCAGCTCACGTCCCGCCGTGGCCAACGCCGCCCCCGTGCTCGTCTCCTGGACCTGGGTGTGATGCAGCCGGACCTGGGTGTTGAGGTCGTCGACCAGCCCGTAGGTGATCCCCGCCACCAGCAACAGCACCGCCAGGGCGACCGGCCAGCGGACTCGGGCCTTCCGGCGGTGGGCGCCCCCGCGCGGGCGAAGAGGCTGGGGCGTCGCGCCCCCGTCGGTCGCGCGTGGACGGTCGAGGGTGCCGGTGCTCATCCGGTGGGGTTCACCTCGCTGCACGCGCCTGACACCGCCGACAGGGACGCCACCGCTCCGCCGATCTGGCCGACCGCCACCTGATCGAGGGCCTGGACCACCCCGGCCAGACAACCGTCGAACACGGACAGGTCGACGCCGGCGTAGAAGATCTGGACGTCGGCGGACGAGATCGACGCGTTGGTGCCGTCCAGCGAGCCCTGCGTCGCGAGGGTGGCGCCCTCGAGCTTCAGGATCTCGCGGTACACCGCATCGGTCTGGCCGTTGGTGCTCGAGGTGGTGGCATCCGTCCTCGCCAGATGGTGCTGGGTGGTGGCGAGCACCCGGTCCTCGTGGCGGATCTGGGCCCGGCCGTGCAGGTCGGTCAGGATGAGCACAGGGATGGCACTGAGGAGGACCAGGGCGAGGCCGACGCGGACGACGCTGCGCAGACCGATGTCCTGGACCCTGGGCACCCTCCAGGGGATGCGGAACGGGCCAACGATGGCGCCAAGGCGCGGTGCGACGAACGGGCGGGTGGTCATTCGTCCCCCGCCAGATGAGCGTTCGCGCCGCGAGGGCGCGCTCCACTCCCGAGTCTTGGACCTCCGGGCAAAGTCAACGTCGCTCCCTGGTTGACGCTCGCCCCCATTTTGACGCCCCAGCGGCGCCAATCGTTGACACCCGCGAACTTGCAACCTGTCCGCAACGCTTGCCAGGGCTTTCGCGGATCTCGTAACCGAGTTGAACGTTCGTGACCGATGGACGAACCCGCCCAAGATCTCGACTACCCCGAAATCAGCGCCGGAGCGAGCTCCCGATACTCGGCGAGGGGGAAGTGCTCGCGCGACCCGGAGACCACTTGGACGCACACGTGGTCGGCCCCGGCGTCGAGGTGGCGCTTGACCTTTGCTGCGACCGTGCCGACGTCTCCCCAGCTGACGATCGCATCGACCAGTCGGTCACTCCCGCCCCCCGCCAGATCGTCATCACCGAACCCGAAGTTCCGGAGGTTGTTGGTGTAGTTGGGCAGCGTCAGGTACCCGGTCGTGAAGGTCCGGCCGAGGTCGCGGGCCTTGGCCGGGTCCGGCTCGAGGACGACGGTGACCTCGGGGGCCAGGAGCGGACCGTCGCCGAGGAGCTCGCGGGCCCTGGCGGTGTGCTCGGCCGGGACGAAGTACGGATGGGCCCCGGCTGACCGTTCGGCCGCCAGGCGCAGCATCTTGGGCCCGAGGGCGGCCAAAGCCCGCCGGTCCCGGGGAACCGGGTCCCCGGCGCCGTCGAGCTCGTCGAGGTAGTCGAGCATCCGTGAGTACGGGCGTCGGTAGCCCTGGACCGCGACCCCGTGGCTCGCGCCGACCCCCAGGAGGAACCGCCCGGGGTGTTCGGCCTCGAGGGCGTTGGCGGCGGCAGCGATGTCGGCGGCGGGGGAGACCCAGATGCTGACGATGCCGCTCGCCACCTTCACCCGCTGGGTCGAGGCGAGGAGGCGCCCGAATCGGCTCGACAGGCCCGGGTTGAACCCGCCCGAGGACCACAGTGTCGAGTAGCCGAGCTCCTCGAGCTCGGCGGCGACGTCGATCGCCTCGTCCTCAATCCGCCAGCCGCCGCTCCACCACACGCCCACTCGCCCCAGGTCCATGGACCGAGCGTAGAGAAAAGCCTGGCGGCCGGCGACGTGGATGGGGGAGGCGCTGGAAGAAGCTGGCTCGGATCGCCCGGGCTGCGTCAGGCTGATGAGATCACCGGTGCCACCGGCACGCACGGCACCGGTCGGGCCGCGGCCGGGTCGAGCGCGTTGAGGACGTCCTGGGCCGCGACCGGATCGGCCGCCAGGGCGACGTGGTCGGCGAAGTCGAGCACACACTGATTCTGCACGACGATGTTCGTGGAGTGAGGTGCGACGACCATGCCGCTCGTAGAGGGCACGACCAGCTCGTCATAGGTGGTCATGATCTGCGTGTAGACGACCCCGGGGACCGCCACCCCGCCCGCATCGAGCCTCTCGATGAACGATGAATTGGGGGCGAACTCGGCACACGACGCACATCCCTCGGCCACCGCCGCCACCTCGGACGAGGACTGGCCGTACGCGGTGAGGAGCTCGTCGATCACCGCCGGCCCGATGGCTGTGTCGGTGCCGTGGACAACCGGGGCCAGGCCGACCATGCGGGCGACTTTCGCCGCCCCTCCGTCAAACTTGATGTACCAGTACGGCATCGTCGCCCCCTCGGAGTGGCCGACGATGTCCACCTTCTTCGCGCCGGTCGCGGCCAAGACCTGGTTGACGAAGCCGCCCAGGACGCCGGCGCTCTGCTCCATTGGGATCAGGCCGCCGATGTTGTCGAGTGGTGCCTGGGTCGAGAGATCGTTGCCATACGTGAGGGTGAAGACGCAGTAGCCGTTGTCGGCCAGCAGCGGCCCGAACGTCTGCCAGTTGTCGGTCTCGTTGGCAAACAGGCCGTGCACCAGGATCACGGGGCTGGGGTGGGCCGCCGACGGTCGGCAGGACCAGTTGTTGGCCCCCGGTGGGGGCGTGTTCGGGCCCGAAGGGGAGGCGAGGATGTCGGCGGTGAAGGTGTAGGGGACCGGGTAGCTGGAGGTGGAGGCGGCCGCCACGCCGGATCCGAGCACGAGCCCCACCCCGGCGATGAACGCGACCAGCATCGCGCCTGCCCAGGCAGGTCGTGGGTGCATGCCCGTGGCGATGCCCGCTCGGGGTCGGATCGTGGTCGGTCGGGCGGCTGGGGTGGGTTCCATGACCTGAGAACGCCCGAACCGAGCCATCATTGCGGTCAGTCAGCTCCCGATGTCAAGGCCCCTCCGGGGCGGTCGACCCGTCGGTACCGCCGCGGGTCTCGACGCATCGATGTGCCAGGCTCACCGCCGTGCTGATCTTTCGCTTCGACCCGGAGGTCTCGATCCCGGTGTCGGAGTTCGGGTCGCGCTTCCGTATCGGCCCCCTGGTCGCACCTCGGGGCTCCGGCCGCGTCCAGGTGCTCCATCTCGGTCCGAACGGGCTGATCGGACGACACGAAGCGGCGTCTCGTCAGCTGGTCGCCGCCGTCGCTGGATCGGGCTGGGTGAGCGGCGACGATCGGAAGCGGCGTCGCCTGACCACGGGGTACGCGGCGCTCTGGGACCGGGGCGAGTCACACGAAGCCGGGACCGAGTCTGGGTTGACCCTGGTGTGCGTCGAAGGCGAATTCAAGGTCGAGGCGCACACGGTCACGGCCGACATCGTCGTCGTCGATCACGATCCAGCTTGGTTCGACTGGTTCGCGCGGGTGCGCGATCACGTGTGGCCGGCGGTGAGGCACATCGCGATCCGTATCGACCACGTGGGATCGACCTCGGTGCCAGATCTGCCGGCCAAGCCGGCCATCGACATGGACATCGTGGTCCCGTCGGAGTCCGAGGTCCGCCCGGTCGTCGAAAGCCTTGCTCGGATCGGCTACCGGTGGCAGGGTGATCTCGGCGTCGAGGGAAGGCAGGCCTTCGCGATGCCCGAAGACCTCGACCTCCCTCTCCACCACCTCTATCTGGTGGTGGAGAACAACAAGGCCCACATCGACCACTGGCTCCTCGGGGACATCCTGCGGTCGGAGCCCGAAGCAGGCGCCGCTACGGCGATCTCAAGCGGCGCAACGTCGAGGTCTCCGGAGGTGACATGGACGTGTACGTGGCCGCCAAGGCTCGGCTCGTTGCCGAATTGCTCACCAAAGGACGCCGAGAGCGCGGCCTGCCGGAGGCGGAGTACTGGGAGCCCGAGTTCGATGTTGGCGACGCTCCCTGACCGGTGCCCGCGGTGGGGGAGGGAGGCGCCGAGCTAGCGGAGCTCGATCGGCGGGCTGGGCGGCAAGTACTCCGTTGGCACGTCCTGAAGGCGCCGGTAGCGCTCGATGAGAAGGACGTTCGAAACGCCACCTCGAGGGGCGACCAACGTGTTGAACAGGGCCAGCCCGGTGGCCGACGAGAGCAGTTCCTGCACTGTCATCTGACCCGACCGAACGAACTCGACATCGACCGCCTTGACCCGCCCGACCAGGCTGGAGGACAGGCCCTGGGGGCTCTCTCCTAGGATCCGCCCGATGATCGCCCGCCGTGGGCCGTCGTCGATCGCGTAGACGACTCCGTCGCCCTCGCCGAAGGCGACTCGGAAGCGGTCCTCGGGCCCGGTAAGCGGGTGGAAGCCACGCTGCTGCTTCATTGACCACAGCACGCCTGCGGGGATCTCAGCCTCATCCTCCGGCTCCCTCTCCTCGTCAAGGGGAGTTGAGGTGCGGGGCCGAAACACGACGGGAGGGGTCCCGAGGAGCCCAGCGCTTATGCCGACCGACCAATCCACCGGCTCGGCCTCTTCGGCGGCCAGCTCTGGGTCTCCTTCCGCCACTGGCACCACTCCATGGTCGTCTTCTCGCCCGTCGGTTGGCCCGTCACTCGGAAGACGGCGAAGGGCGTCGAAGGACTCGTCGCCGGCCTTCCAAGTCCCGCTCACCAGGCGCCAACGCTTCCGAGTTCCATCGACGGAGCGTATCGACGGTGCGACGGGCGGAGGTGGGCTGACCCACCAGGACCACCGAGGGACGCCTTGGGGACCGGACACTCACCCCGGCTCAGGCGGGCGAGAGCATCTGGCTATTCACCGTGGCACCCCGCAGACCACACACACACACACCAAGTCGAGTTGCGGATCGGCGCGCCCACCCGCCTTCTGAGGCAATTCTCACCGGCGAGCCCGACGGATCCAAGGTGGGCACCTGGGCTGCTCCCCTCGTGCCAGCACCATTGGACAGGAGATGGACAGGCGGTCCGATTCGAAGCGAGCCGACGAGACTGCCGCCGCCCGCTCAACCGCGTGCTGAGGTCATCCGGTTGTTGATTGACTTCCTCACATCTGAGCGCCAGCATCGTTGCGCGGGAGGCGGAAGTGGATGCGTAGGGACTGGCCCATGAAGGTGCAGTCAGATCGGACGAGCCGCGTTCGGCCTGGCCGGTGCTCCCCGGGCCGTGCCGCCTACGCTCTGGGGCGATCGGGCGCGCCGGCTTTGCTGGCGTTCGCCGTTCTGATGTGGCCGGCCGCCGCCTTCGCCGACGGCACCGGAGGCCCTTCAGTCGCGGCCGCTTCGAACGGTTCAGCCATGGTGGGCGCCTCCGGATCGGCGGTGTCCGCGCCCGAGGCACGGGCGAACCCGACCGTCGCCGTCAGCCCGGCCACCGGACTGGCTGACGGCCAGACGGTCGAAGTCACCGGCTCGGGGTTCGGGACGGGCAGCCAAGTGGCGGTCGGAGAGTGTCGGACCGGCGCCACCTCTGTCACCGACTGCTCAGTGGTGGGAGCCCTGGTCGCCACGGTCGACTCGTCTGGGTCGTTCATGATCCAGGTCACGGTCTCTCGGGTCCTCACGATCGGCAGCTCGACGCTCGACTGCTCGACCGGCGGCAGCTGTGTGATGGCGGCAGGTCAGCTGCCCAGCCTGACAACCTTCGCGACAGCACCGATCTCGTTCGCACCGCCTCCACCGCCCGCCCCGACGGGCCCGTCGACCCGGTACTACCTGGCGCTCGGAGACTCACTCGCGACTGGGTTCGGTGTCCCGAGGGGACAAGGGTACGCCGATGACCTGGCGGCCCACGACGGCACGTCGATCCCGGGCCTTCAAGAGATGGACCTCGGCTGCGCAGGGGAGACGACCGCCACGTTTCTCTCCGGCGGCCACTGTCAATACGCGCAAGGCGGTCAGCTCGCGGCCGCCGAAACCTTCCTACGGAGTCACCAGGGCCAGGTCGCGTTCGTGACCATCGACATCGGCGGAGACGACATCACTGGGTGCGCCACGACCAGTCCGACCTTGGGGATCTCGCAGGGTTGCGTCGACACTGCCATCGCACAGATCACTACCAACCTAGTCACCATCGGCGCCGGCCTCCGATCGGCCGCCGGGCCGTCGGTCCCGATCGCCGGCATGACCTACTTCGACCCGTACGTCGTCGAGTGGCTCACCGGGTCCGCCGGCCAGCAGCTCGCCAAAACCTCGGTCAGCGACTTGGAACGGCTCAACGCGGCGCTGTCCGCCGACTACGCCGGGTTCGGGGCCTCGGTCGCCGACGTGTCGGGGGCCTTCTCGGCCAATGATCTCACCGACCTCGTGAGCTCCCCATACGGGAACGTCCCGAAGAGTGTCGCGGTCGCCTGCTCCTGGCTCCTCGTCCTCTGCGAGCCCGGTGCGGTGGACGCCATCAGCGTCCACGCAAATGCGACCGGCTACGCCCAGATTGCCTTGGCGTTCGAGGCGGTCCTGGGGATCCCAGCTGCCTCGCCGGCTCCGGCCCCGCCGACCCTGGCAAAGACGGGAGTCGACGTCGCCGGGTTGGTCTGGGTCGGTGGCGCCTCGGCATTGGCCGGTGCCGCCTTGCTGTTCGCTGGTCGACGCTCGCGTCGGCGTCGGCCCGCCGTGGCCGCGACGGGACAAGTTGTCGGCTGCGACCGACGCACGTAGCGCTCGCCGACTGTCTTCTATCTGCCGATCTCAAGGACACGGAGGAGTGCGTCATCGACCCTGGATTGGCCGGTACGAACGTGGTGATCGCTCGGGGCACGAATGAGACAGGTGCACGGATCAACTTGACATAATGTGCATTATCGGCGGCAAGGATGTGATCGGCAAAAAGGGCCCCCACCAGTTAGCGGTGGCAAAAGCCCTGCCAGAACGCGTGTCGAGGGGGCTTTCGCCCCCCTCGACACCCACCCAGAATCACTCGTCGCAAGGACACTCTGGGTCTGGGCAATACGGGCAACCACACATAGGTGACCTCCCTTCGTATGGATGCCTCTCGATACATCATGTATCGACGTTCGTAGATGCGTCAAGGCGCCTATCCGTCCTCGGGGTCCTGTTGTGGCTCAGGGCGTCGGAGCCGTCACCCTCCAGAAGGCGGCTCAGCACATCCTCTGGGGTCCGTGTCGTCAGGCAGGTTGCTCCCGCTCGCTAAAGCGTCCTCCCGGCCGGACCTGTCCACCGGGTCATTGCGCTTGACGGCACCGTGGCTTGACCACCTTGGTCGTGGGGTTCGGATGAAGCTGTCGGTAGATTGACGGCGTGCGGGTGGGCATTGCCCATCATCTGGGCTGGGCGGTTGCCGTCACGGCATCGGATGACCACCGGGTCATCGACCGCAGACGGGTCGAGCTGATCGAAGCCGGCCTGCCGACGGCGCCGGTCGAGCACGAAAGCAAGCAGCTCGACGATGATGCGACCGCCGCCCTGGTGGCGAAGGTCCGGGCCTCTGTGGTTCGGGCGAGCTCAGCGGCGCTGGACGAGCTGGCCAGTGCCCTGCCGGAGCCAATCGTCTCGATGTCGCTCCGGACCTGGCCGCTCGACTTCCCGGTCGACATCCGAGCGCAACGTCGAACGCCCTACGCGAGCCGAGCCGACTCGGTCATGTATGTCCAGATCCTCGCTGAGCTCGCGCATGCACGAGGCTGGGCGCTTCACCTCTATGACGCGAAAGACGTCGAGGGGCAAGCGATCCGCGCTCTCGGCGAGCGGGCCGATGACGTGCTCCGCGGGCCGCGGGCAACGTTCGGGCCACCCTGGGCCAAGGATCATCGGATGGCGCTGGCGGCAACGGTCATGGCGGGCTGACCACAACCGGGCTCAGGAGGACATAGACGTCGGTGCGCTGCTTGGCGGGGTCGTCGTCAGGGTCCCCGTAGATCTCCCAGCTGACACCAGCCGATGTCCGTCCGTTGGCCCGCCGCCATTCATCGAGCGCGGCGTAGGCGGCGCCGAGATCGCCGTAGTCGCCGAAGTGGGTCCGTCCTCGTGGAAGTCACCGATCACCTCGACGCCCGCCTCGATTTGGAGTGTTCCGTCGTCGGTGGGGCGATAGGTGACGATGTTGTGGTCCGTCCGGACGTCTTGGCCCCTCAGTACGGGCCAGACCTTGTCGAGGAGTTGGAAGATGGTCGATGTGAGGCTCGCCCGGTCGGTCGTCGCGGTGATCGCAGCGAGGGTTCGGGATCCGACCTGTTCGGTCCGGACGGGATCGTCCACGGTTGACCTCTTCGTCTGCGGCGCCGACCGACCCCCGAGACCCTATGCAGTCTGGTCCGGTGATGGCCGACCACTCTCCGTGGTCGACGCTCGGTGGTGCCGGGCGATTCCTCTCCTGGGCACCTCGAGGTAGCCGGCTCGGAGCTGGACGACCAGCGCCGCTCGTCGAAGGCCTCGGAGAGCACGTCGGGGCCACCGATCGGCTGACAAGACGACCCTGGGGCCTCTACGGGCTGAGGCCGAAACCGCCGGTGCCACCCAGGCCGCCGCCCAATCCACCGAACCCGCCGAGGCTCCCCTGGTTTTCCAGGTTTTGCAGGGCCTGCTGGGTGATGAGCGTCAGCGCCACGGTGTGCTTCGCGCGGCCCCGGTAGAAGGCGACGTTGATCGTCTGCCCGGCGTGGTCGGCCTGGACGGCCGCCTGCAGGTCGGCCGAGCTGGTGATCTTCTTCGAGCCGATCCCGACGACGATGTCGCCCTGCCGCAGGCCGGCATTGTCGGCCGGGCCGCCCGTGACGGTCTGGAGGATGACGGCGCCCGACGTCGGTGTGAAGCCGTACTGGGAGCGCAGCGCCGGGGTCAGGGTCTCGATGTTGACGCCGAGGTAGCCGGGTGAGCGGGTCTTGGTCCCACCCTTCTCCAGGTTGGGCAGGAGGGACTCGATCTGCGCCGACGGGATGGCGAAGCCGATGTTCTGGGCGCTGGTCCCGTCGCTTGTCGAACCCGCGACCGCCGTGTTCATGCCGATCACCTGGCCGGCCGAGTCGACAAGCGGTCCCCCGGAGTTGCCCGGGTTGATGGCCGCGTCGGTTTGCAGGAGGTTGGACAGGGTCTCGGTGCCGCTCGAGGTGTCCCCTGCGGTGACGTGGCGGCCGATCGCCGACACGATCCCCTGGGTGACCGTCGGGGAACCCTCCGACAGCCCGAGGGCGTTGCCGATGGCGACGACCGCGTCGCCAACGACGGCCTTGTCGGAATCGCCGAAGGTGATCGTTTTCAGGTTGGAGGCGCCGTTGATCTTGAGGAGGGCGACGTCATCGGTCTGGTCCGTCCCGACCAGAGTCGCTTTGACCGCCGCGGTCGAGCCCGACTCGGTGACGGTCAGGGCACCGCCGTCCTGGGCCGCCAGCGCGACCACGTGGAAGTTGGTGACGACCATCCCGTCGGCCGAGATGATCATGCCGGTGCCCTCGTCTTCCTCCGCGGGCGTCTTCACGTCGATCGAGACGACTGCCGGCATGAGTTCCCGAACCAGCGAGGGGATGTTGGCGCCGCCGTCGATCGCCGCGCCGGGCGCAGCCGTGCTCTCCTTGATCGGAGCGAGGGACGAGGAGTTGTTGTGGTCGGCCAGCGCGGTGACGCCAGCGCCCACGGCGCCGCCGATCAGAGCCGCCACCACTGCGACCAGGAACCAGCCCCGGCCCCGGCTGTCGGAGCTACCGGACCCGGTGCCGCCCGGCGGCCCCGGCGGCGCCGGGTCCTGGCGCGGGAAACCGTAAGCGTCGCTCGGCGGGCTGGTCCAGGGGTGCTCCTGGGTCGGCCGCTCTTCGGTCACCGTCGAGCCGGGCCACGTCGGGGCATTGGAGGGGTTGGACGGGGCCGGGGCGGGCGGCTCGGGATGGCCGCCGGGCGGCACCGCCCACGCGCCGGATCCCGTCGTGCCGTGGCCGACGCCGGCGCCCACGGTCGCGGGCGCGGTGTTGGGGTCTTGGACGCGTTCGGCCGGAGCGTCCCCAGAACGGTCACCCATAGCGGTCCTCCTGAAACAGGTCCGCCGCACCGGCGCCGACGGCACGCCAGCCAGTCGACGTCCAGCCCATGCTAGAGCACGACCGGACCGTTTCGATCGCACCCCGGGCACCTCTTCCAGGTCGGTGGGGATTGGGTAGCGTGGGCGACCGAATGTCTCGTTTCACAGACATCGAGCTCACCAGCCGGGCTCCTGACGGTTCGTGGACCTGGCGAGCGGCCGGGGCCCGCCAACCCAGGGGCACCGTGTCGGCCGATCTGGTCCCTTCTGACGGGCGGGTCGGCGACGTCGTGCGCGCCGAGCTTGAGTCGGCGCTTGACGGCGTGGAGGTCATTTCCGTCGCCGCCGCCAAGGCCATCCGCCGGGACGACGACCGGGCCAAACGGATCGAGGTGCTGGGCGCGCCCCGGTCCGAGCCGGGGGTCTCCATCTCGCTCGCCCGCGGCACCCGGCTTCGGGACCGCGACGGCGATCGAGACCGGGACCGCCGCCCCCGTCGCGATGGCGGCACCGGGCCCCGTCGAGACGACCGACCCCCTCGGGACGATCGGCCGCGCCGCGACGACCGACCGGGGCGAGACGATCGGCCGCGCCGCGACGACCGACCGGGGCGGACCGCCGATGGCCGCCCCCGTCGGGATGACGAGCGCCGGGAGGGTCGCCCCGCCGGCGCCGCCGCTGCGGCCGCCGATGGCGAGTCGAGGGGAAGGCCAGATCGCGCCGGACCCCGCCGCGATCCCCGCCCGACCGTCTCGGCTGTTCATCGCAACGCCGCGTTGGCCAGCCTGCGTCCCGAGCAATTGCCGGTCGCCGAGCAGTTGGTGCGTGGCGGGATCCCGGCGGTTCGCCAGGCCATCGACGAGCAGAACAAGGCGGCCAAGGCGGCCGGTCAACCGCCGGCGGCCGCTGAAGCGCTGCTGGCCATGGCCGAGGAGCTCTTGCCGGTGGTCAACCTGGCCGGCTGGAAGGACCGGGCCGTGGCGGCCCAGGGCGCCGGCCGGTCGATGCGGCTGCGTGAGCTGCGGGCCGTCGTGGCGGCGTCCCGAACGGTGTCGCTCGACGACGAGGCCAAGACCCTGGCGAAGTCCCTCCAGGACAGCCTCAACGAGCGAGTCACCCATCTGCGTGACGAGTGGGAGAAGCGGATCGGGGGGGCGCTCGATTCGGGCAACGTCCTCGACGCCCTCCAGGTGTCGGCCCGACCGCCGGAGGCGTCGACCCGGTGCCCGGCCGAACTGGCGGTCCGCCTGGCCCAGGCGGCCGGAGCCGCGATGACGGCCGAGACGACCGTCGAGGATTGGCTGGCTCTCCTCGGCGCGGTGCTGGAGTCGCCGGTCCGCCGCACCGTCAAGCCGGTGGGGCTCCCCGACACCGACGAGACCAGGTCCTCCGCCCGCAAGGCCGCCGGCCTGGTGCCGGCGTTGGCCAGGCTGATCGGGCTGCCGATCCCGCCCCCTCCCCCGCGGCGGCCACCCCCGCCGCCCCGGCGCCCGCTCAGCCCAGTGAGCGGTGGAGGATCAACAGGCGCGCCTTGAACCCGGAGGACTCGAGCAGCTGCTTGCTCGAGCGGTCCCCCGGCAGCGCCATCGCGTCGACGTCCAGGCAGTCGCGTCGAGCGAACCACTGGACCAGGTATTCGACGATGGCCTGGCCGACCCCGACCGCCCGCGCGTCGGGCTCCACGTAGAAGCACTCGATGCGGCCGATGTGCCGGCCGCCGAGCGTGCCGACCGTCCCGGCCGCCACCCCGACGATGACATCGTCGTAGGTGCCGACGACCAGCGCGCTGTCGGGGTCGCTCGACCACCGGGACACCAGCTCGTCGCCGACCTGTCCGCTCAGCCACAGCGCCGCGCCCCGCTGGCCGTCGGTGGCCGCGATCGCCTCGGTGAGGAGGTCCCGGCAGCGATCGAGGTCGCCTGCCTCGGCGGGGCGGACCGCTTCCACGACCGCTCGCTCGCTAGGCCGGCCAGCTGGCCGGCCCCGGCGCGCCCTCATGGCCGAGGAGCTGCTGGGTCCGGTGCAAGATCGTGCGGCGCCGCCGGGTCGCCGACTCGTGCGCGTAGATGGCCTCGAGCTCTTTCTTCTTCAGCCCGTCGAGGCGCTTCACCACCTGGGAAGC
Source organism: Acidimicrobiales bacterium (assembly GCA_050743525.1). GTDB lineage: Bacteria > Actinomycetota > Acidimicrobiia > Acidimicrobiales > RAAP-2 > Palsa-461. Next base: position 1,177 of record JBOGFV010000299.1, on the reverse strand, counting down.
CGACAGGGCCTCGTACTCGGGGATGGCCAACTTGGCGGCCGGGGCCCTCCGGATCGCCGGCGCCCGGCCGACCACCTCCAGCGGGGCCGGGGCCACCGCCTCGGGCTTGGGGGCGGCGGTCCGTGCTTCGACAGCTGGCCGCCACCGGTTGAGTTCGGACTCCATCGTGCGCCGACCCGTCGCGATGGTGAGGCGGCCGACGACCCGAGCGTTGGACAACAGCCGGCCAAGCCGGCCCCGCCCCTTCGCTGCGAGCTCGGGCAGGTCCTCAGGGCGCAGATCCTCGAGCGAGCTCACCAACAACCCGACCGGCGCATAGACGAACAAGTCGAGGGCCTGCTCGAGGATGGGCTTGGCGCCCGCCCCGCCGGTCTCAGACACAATCACGGCACAGTCCCCGGCGCTTGTCGGCCAGTTGGCTCGCGTGCTTCACCAGGAAGCACGACTTGCACACGAACTCGTCGGGCTGCTTGGGCAGCACCCGCTCGGTCGCCTCGGAGCGGTCCTCGGCGTCGGTGGGCTCGTCGTCCTCGACCTCGTCCTCGACGACGAGGCGCTCCTTGAGGATGACGTCCAGCGAGGCCTCGACGTCCTCGTCCTCGGCCTCCTCGTCCTCGTCCTCTTCGCCTTCCTCGGCCGGGCGCTCGGCCGTGGCGCCGGCGCTCCCCTCGCCCTCGGCCTCCTCGGCCACTGCGCCGGTTTCGCCGCCGGCGTCCTCCCCGAGGTCGTCGTCGTCCCCGAGGTCGTCGTCGTCCTCCCCGAGGTCGTCGTCCAGATCCTCGAGGTCGAGGTCGTCGTCGCCCTCGATGTCCCCTTCTTCCAGGTCATCGAGGTCTTCTGGAGCCGCCGATTCGTCGGAGTCTTCGGGCACCGGGTCCTTTCGGGTCGGGAATTCGCCGCCGGAGCATAGACGTTGGGGCGCGCCGTTCAGACGTTTTGGGCCCGCTGACGCGGGGTAGAGGCAGAGCATCGGGCCCCGGTCGGGGTCGGATGCGCACTGCACAAGAAAAGCGGAGCTGGCTCGGGGGCCTTTGGTGCCGTCACGTCGCCGACAAGACGTGGTGTTCTCTACTCGACCCCCCGAGCCAGCTCCGCTGTTCTTGTGCAGTGCGCATCCGACCCCGACCGGGGCCCGATGCTCTGCCTCTACCCCGCGTCAGCGGGCCCAAAACGTCTG
>JBOGFV010000298.1:0-2665 GCA_050743525.1 Acidimicrobiales bacterium | reverse complement strand
GCTCAGCACGATCTCGAGGGCCCGGCCCCGACCGACGAGCCGATGCAAGTGCTGGGTTCCGCTGCCGCCCGGGATGATGCTCACGCTGACCTCGGGCTGGCCTACCACCGCTCGTCCGAGCGCCCCGAATCGCATGTCGAACGAGAGCGCCAGTTCGCTCCCTCCGCCGCGGGCGATCCCCTCGACGACCACGATGGTCGCCTTCGGCATCGTTCTGAATCGATCGACGATGGCGTGGAATCCTCCAAGCTCGTCGCGGCGTCCGACGTCGTCGGCGGGAAGTGACTGGATGAGCCCGACGTCGGCATGGGCCACGAAGAAGTCGGGATCGGCGGAGTCGAGCACCACCACCCGAACGTCGCCGTCGGCTTCCACTTCTCGCCCGAGCCGGTCGAGCTCGAGGATCATCGTGAGATCGAGCAGGTTGATAGGCGGATGGTCGATCGTGGCGCGGGCGACGCCGTCGGCCACCGTGATGCGGAGCGCCTGGTAGTCGTCGTAGGGCATGGCCGGACTGTAGGACCCGACCGGCGCGCCTGGCTCGGTCAGCCCACCCAGTCGGGATGGGCCTGCTCGAACTCCGCCTCGTCGTCGAACCGCTGCACCTCGTACTGGAGGGCGCCCGCCGCTGCGATCTGGCGCAGCGCCTGGGTGTTGAAGCTCCACCGGTCGCTGTAGTCCAGCCAGCCCACGAGTTGGCCGAGAGAGTCGGTGAGCACGACGTACTCCTTCGGCTGGGTCCGCCGGCCGCGGTTGCGACGAGCGATGAACACCACGACCATGAGGGCCGCGATCGGGGCATCGGTGTGGTCCGGGGCGGCCCCGTTTCCCATCCGGAGCCAGCTGCGATGCCGGCCGTCGCACACCACCAGCTGGCCGGCTCGGGCGGCGATCCCGAACCGGAAGTCCCGCGCCTTGGGGAGGCCGGGCCAGGTCTCTGGGACCTCACCGGGCTCGAGCAACACGAACTCGTCGGATGTGAGCTCGACCGGCGCCAGTTCGAGCTCGGGAACGTCCCACTCGGTCTCGGGATCGCCCATCCCGGCCGGACCCTCTCGGATGATGGTGTTCCCCGGCGCTTCAGCCTCGACGTCTTCGTCGAGGCTGTCGTCGATGTCGTATTCGGACCAGTCGTCCATTCGGCGGGCATCTTGGCACTCGGCGCGCTCCCGCGCCGCCAGAGGCGCGGGCCCCCCTTTCGGGCCATTGTGATGGTGTGCAGTCCGAGACGAGCCTCCCGTGAGCGACGAACCCGAACTCAGGCGGATCACCGAGATCTGCTTGGCGCTGCCCGAGGCCACGTCCGACGACCAGCATCCTCCGCACCGGGGCTTCAAGGTGATCCAGAAGAACTTCGCCTGGTACACCGTGAACGAGCACGGGAGCGAGATGGTCACCCTGGTCGTCCGAACCTCGCTTGAGGAGGCGGAGGCGCTCGTGGTGGCCGATCCCGAGCGCTTCGTCAGGCCGAAGTACGTGGCCCGGTTCGGCTGGGTCAGCTACCGGCTCGACCTGGCCGAGCGCCGACCCGACTGGGCGGAGGTCCGGGAGCTCGTGACCGAGAGCTATCGGATGCAAGCCCCCAAGAGGCTGTCGAACCTCCTGGACTGATCGGGCCACCGAGATCTCAAAATCGGCCCGCCGCGTAGATTGGCCCGGTGCGCGGCCGCCGAGGTCTCGAAGCAGGCCCGCCGCGTGTGCTGGCCCGGTGACAGCGGTCGGACCGGACCCGCCCGGCGCTCCGACCAGCCGGTTCGGGTCACGGCTGACCCACCAAGGGGCGACCGCGGTCACCTACTGCGTCGCGATGTTCATGAGCATCATGGACTCGCAGATCGTGAACGTCGCGCTCCCGCGCTTGGCGCGGGACTTCCACGTGACGATTCCCTCGGTCCAGTGGGTGGTCACCGCGTACCTGATGGCGATCGCGGTGTTCGTGCCCGCCTCCGGGTGGCTCGGTGATCGCTTCGGGACCAAGCGGGTGTTCATGCTCGCGGTGGGCGCCTTCACGGTGGCATCGCTGCTGTGCGCGATCTCGACAAGTCTCGGCGAGTTGGTGGTCATGCGGATCCTTCAGGGGGCGGGCGGCGGGATGATGGTCCCGGTCGGGATGTCGATGTTGTACCGGGCCTACCCGCCCGAGCGCCGCGTGCAGGTGGCCCGGCTCATCACCCGCGTGATGGTGATCGCGCCGGCCACGGCGCCGATCATCGGGGGGACCCTCGTCACCTGGGCCTCGTGGCGCTGGATCTTCACGATCAACATCCCGGTCGGGGTGGCCGCCCTGGCGTTCGGCACGGTCTTCCTCGCCGAGCACCGAGAGCCCCACTCCGGCCGCTTCGACCTGGTCGGGGCGCTGCTCGGCGGGGCCGGTCTGGGCCTCCTGCTCTTCTCGGTCGGCTCGGGCCCGACGCTCGGGTGGGGCTCGCCTGAGGTGGTCGCGACCGGGGCCGCCGCCGTGGTGGCGCTGGCGGTCTTCGTCCGACTCGAGCTGCGCCGCCCCCAGCCGGTGCTCAACCTGCACCTCCTGCGCGACCGGATGTTCCGCCGAAGCTGCTCGGTCATCGGATTCCAGGCCACGACCTTCTTCGGGACGCTGGTGTTCACCTCTCTGTACTTGCAGGAGGGCCGCGGGCTCTCGGCGATCAACTCGGGACTCTCCACC
>JBOGFV010000297.1:0-10681 GCA_050743525.1 Acidimicrobiales bacterium | reverse complement strand
GGCGGGGCCTCCTCGACGCCGGCGATCACGCCGAGGTCGCGGCGCTCTTCGGGCGCCACGCCCGCGACCCGCTCGCGCCGCCCCGGCCCAGCCCGGTCCGCCTGCCGCCGGTCGTGCCGTCGGGGCTGGTGAACCCCCTCACCATCGCCGCGTTCAACGAGGCCTGGTTCCGGAAGAGTCGGCCGCGTCAAGGCCACCTGCGCCACCTGGCCGGCTTCTTCCATCCCCTCGACGCGGTGGCGAACTGGAACCACGTGTACGGGCGGCGGGGGTTCGTGCAGTACCAGTACGTGGTCGCCGACGAGCACCGCGACCTGATCGGCGCGTCGATCGAGCACCTGCAGCGGGCCGGCGCGCCGGTCTCGCTTTCGGTCCTCAAGCGCTTTGGGCCGGCCGATCCCGGCCCGCTCAGTTTCCCGGCCCCCGGGTGGACGCTGGCCCTCGATCTACCGGTCGGCCCGCCGGGGGTGCCGGCGGCGCTCCGGCGGCTCGACGAGATGGTGGCGGCGGCCGGCGGCCGCGTGTACCTGGCCAAGGACGCCCGGATGGACCGCGACGTGTTCGCGCGGATGTACCCGCGCCTCGATGAGTTCGAGGCGATTCGGGCCAAGCTCGACCCGGACGGGGTGCTGCAATCGGACCTGGCCCGGAGGCTCGGGCTCTGCGAGGAGGCCAGATGACCGACGCCTTCGGTCATCCTGACTCGGTGCTGGTGCTGGGGGGCACCTCGGACATCGCCCGCGCCGTCGTCCGTCGGGTGGTGGCTGATCGGTGCCGCAAGGTCGCGCTGGCCGGCCGCGACCCGGCCGCGCTGGCGGCGGCGGCCAAGGAGGCGAGCGACGCCGGGGCCGACACGATCGACACCATCCCCTTCGACGCCATCGACGTCGATCGGGCCGCTGCGGTCGTCGACTCGGGGTTCGCCGCACTCGGGCGAGTGGACCTCGTCGTCGTGGCCGTGGGCGTCCTCTACGACGACGAGGCCGACGAGCGCGATCCGGACCGGGTCGCCGACTGCATCACCGTCAACTTCACCTGGCCGGCCGCGGCGCTGAGCCGGGTGGCCGTCCGATTCCGCGACCAACGGGCCGGGCAGGCGGTGGTGCTCTCGTCGGTGGCGGGCGTGCGAGTGCGCCGGGCCAACTACATCTACGGATCGGCCAAGGCCGGCCTCGATGCGTACGCTCGGGCGGTCAATCAGACGCTGGCCGGGTCGGGCGCCGGCGTCACGGTGGTCCGGCCCGGCTTCGTGCAGACCAAGATGACCGAAGGGCGCGCCGTCCGGCCGCTGTCCACCACCCCCGACGCGGTGGCCACCGACATCGTGAAGGGCCTCGAGCGGCGGGCCGAGGTGGTCTGGTCCCCTGCGGTGATGCGCGCCCTCTTCGGCGTGTTCGGCCTGCTGCCGGAACCGGTCTGGCGCCGGCTGCCGATGTGATCTTGGGCGCCCGTTAGGGGCTGCGGCCCTCGATCGCCTCGTCCCGCCGACGGGCCCGCCATCGGACCAGGGCGACCCCCAGCACCAGCACGACCAACAGGACGACCGGCGCGACGTAGGAGCGCGAGCCCGACGGGGCCGCCTCGACCGAGTGTCGCGTGGCCAGGATGCCGGGGTCCCCGGGGTCGGTGACCGCCGCCACCACCGTGCCGGGGGCTCGGAAGACGTCCAGCCCGCTGAGCACGTCGGTGTGACGGGTGCCGTGCAGCACAAACGTGGCCCGGCAGGTGTAGCCGGCCGACGTGCTGCCACTACCCGAGAGGTTGCCGAGGCACCTGGTGACGGTCGCGTTGACGCCGAGGCCGTCGTGGCGGAGCAGGGCGTCCTGCGCGTTCTTGTTGGTGGCCGTCACGAACAGGACCCCGATGAGCACCGCCAGCGCACCCAGCGAGATGCCGACCACCAGCCGGCTGACCCGTTGGGGATCCACCTGCACGGACGGGCCCCGCAGATTGGTGAGCGGGCGGCCGCTCCCCCGCGGGCGGGACGGGTCTGGATTCGACGGGTTCATGACCGGTTCGGCAGGCGCCGTTCGGCGATCGTAGTGGTGGCGGTCGTCCTCTCGACCTGCGCAAAGGGCTGCCGCAGACGTGCGTGCTCGGCCACCGACCGTTTACTCGGGGTCAGAGTCGGGAAAGTACAGCCGGGCTCCGGCTGCGATCGGGGCCGCCGACCGACAAGGAGCGCCATGAGCTCGAGGGCACGGCTGGGCGATCGGACCGTCGCGGTCCCGGGACTCTGCGGTGGCCGGTGCGCTCGCCCCTCTCGATCCCTGACCACTCGAACGCGGCCCAGAGACGGGCTGAACAGCCTCGGGGCGGACCGCCCGCTCCACCCGATTTGTGCACCGGTCGGTCCCCTCGTCAGGGACCTCTAGAGAAGGAGCTCCAACCATGGGTGTCGGCTCAAGCATCGTGGTGTTCGCCGTGGGAGCGATCCTGCGGTTCGCGGTGAGCGTCAGTTCGACCCACTTCAACGTGCGGACCATCGGGGTGATCCTGATGATCGTGGGAGCGGTGGGCTTCGTCGTATCGCTGATCTTCTGGTCGTCCTGGGGCGGGTTCGGGGGCTACCGCCGGCAACGGACCGTCGTCCAGGGCCACAACGGCTATGACCGACAGGTCCGCGACGAGGTCGTCGAGCGGTCGTAGGAATCGAGCGGGTCGTAGGCGCAGCGCTGGTCAGCGCGAGCTGGCCGGCGCTTCGTCGCGTGGCCGTACCTTCGGCCGCACCAGGCCGACGGGCTCGCCGCACGCGTCGCAGACGAGGCGCGATACCAGCGGGTGGCCGCAGTCGTGCTCGAACACCACCGGTGGGCCACCGCCGTCGTCGAGGTGCTTGTCACCCCACTCCCGCAACGTCGTGATGACTGGGTGGAGGTCGAGGCCGGCCCGGGTCAGGAAGTACTCGTAGCGAGCCGGGTGGCTCGAGTACTGGCGTCGCTCGAGAATCCCGGTGTCGGCCAGCGTCCGGAGGCGGGCCGCCAAGGTGTCCCGGGGCGCACCGGTCCGCCGGACCATCTCGTCGAACCGCCGGTTGCCGAGGAACACCTCACGCACGGCCAACAGCGCCCACTTCTCCCCCACCACCTCGAGGGTGCGAGCCACCGAGCAGACCCGGGGCTGGGTGGGCTTGGCCGGCATGGGCCCCACCCTACCAGTTAGTCCGAAAAATGGATGCATCCGGCGGGCAGCCCCGTTATAGTAGGTCCAGATTTCGGACTGACAGCTGGAGGACCCGTGACCACCGCCCACAGCGCCGAGCCAGCCTCGGCGGGGAGCCACCGAACGGCCACCATCGTCGTCATCCTCTCGCTGGGGTTGTTCATGTCCAGCCTGGACCTGTTCATCGTCAATCTGGCCTTCCCCTACATCGCGCACGACTACCCCGGGACCAGCCTCGGCATGCTGTCGTGGGTGCTGAACGCCTACACGATCGTGTTCGCGGCGATCCTCGTGCCGGCCGGCCGCTGGGCCGACCGGATCGGACGGCGCCGTGTCTTCGACGCCGGGCTGGTCGTCTTCGGGCTGGGGTCGCTCTTGTGCGGGCTCGCCCCCGGGGTCGACGCGTTGATCGGGGCCCGGGTCGTCCAGGCGGTCGGCGCCGGACTGATGGTGCCGTCCTCCTTGTCACTCCTCCTCGCCACCACCCCGCCATCGGCCCGGCCCCGGGCGATCGGCACCTGGTCGGCGGTCGGTGCATTCGGCGCCGCCATCGGCCCGGTGATCGGCGGGAGTCTGGTCCAGCTGAGCTGGCGGTGGGTCTTCTGGATCAACCTGCCGGTCGCCGTGGTGGCGCTGGCACTGAGCCGCCGGCTCGTGCCCGACAGCCGGGATGAGCTCACCAGCGGCCGGCCCGACATCGCCGGTGCCGGCCTCCTCGCCGGGTCGGTCGGGCTCCTCGCCCTCGGGCTGGTGGAGGCCCACGACTGGGGGTGGGGCTCGATCGGGTTCATGGCCAGCCTCGTGGGGTCGCTGTCGCTCGGCGCCGCCACGGTGCTGCGGTCCCGTCGGCATCACGCGCCGGTCATCGAGCTGGGCCTGCTGCGCGCCCGAAGCTTCAGCGGGTCGTTCGTGGCCTCGCTCCTCTACTACGCCGCGTTCGGGGCGTGGCTGTTGAGCCTGGTCGAGTTCCTGACCGGGGTGTGGCACTACTCGGCAGTGCAGGCGGGACTGGCGGTGGCGCCGGGACCGCTCATGGTCCTCCCTTTCGCCCGGGTCGTGGCCCCGCGCCTCGCCGCCCGCCTGGGCGGCCCCGGACGGGTGGCTGCGATCGGATGCGCGCTCAACGTCGCCTCGCAGGTGTATTGGCTGACCCATCTGTTCGCCGGGTCCGACTACCTCGGCCATCTCTTCCCGGCCCAGTTGATCGGCGGGGCCGGGGTCGGGCTGGCCATCCCATCGCTGCTCGGTGCCGGTACCTCGAGCCTGCCGCCGGCCCGGTTCGGGACCGGCAGCGGCATCCTCAACATGGCTCGGCAGATCGGCACGGTCATCGGGGTCGCAGCGCTGATCGCCGTGCTCTCGAATGCGTCGGCCTCCGACCCGGTCGGAGCCTTCCGCCACGCGGTGCTGCTGGTCGGCGCGTTCTTCGCCGCCGCCATGGTGGTGTCGGTCGGTCTCCTCGGCCCCGGGCCCGCCACGGTCCCGGCCGGCACCCCCGTCGTCGTCCTGGAACCCGAATTCGGAGGGGCCGCATGACGGCTATCCCGTTGTCCTTCGACCGCCACCTCGACACCGATTTCTCGCGGGACATCGCTGCGGTGAGCCAGTGGTGCCCAGGCCCGGCCGCCGGATTGGCGCCGGCCGTGGTGAGCGGGGACCGCTATCGCGCCACCCTCGCCCTCGGGCCGGGCGGCCGTCGGCCGGTGGAGCTGCGGGTCTCGCGGTGGTCGGAGACCCGGGGCACCCACGTCGAGCTGGTGCCGCTGCACCGGGTCCGGGCCACCCGCGGCTACCTTCGCCGCAGTCGGGCCCTCCTCCGCGACGCCTTTGCCGCCATGGAGCGCGGGCCGATCCCGATCGGCCAGCTCGGACCCGATGACGGCGAGCTGCGCCGATCGGCCTGACCATCAAGCGATCCCGACCTTTGATCGTGCCTTCGCCCGATCCGGGCCTCGCCATCGGGGGCTTCGCGGCCGGTTGGCATGATGAGGGGATGGAGCGGGAGGCCCATCTCTCGGCGTTGGAGTCCGACGGACACCGGCTGGCCGACGCCGTCACGCGGAGCGGCCTGGACGCGCCGATCCCGACCTGTCCGGGCTGGAATACCCGGGACCTCGTCCGCCATCTCGGCTACGTGCACCGGTGGGCCGGAACCCACGTCGCCCAGGCGTCGCCAACGGAACTGGTCGGGCACAGCGAGGCCGAGGTCCTGGCCCAAGGCCCGGAGGACGGCGCGCTCCTCGAGTGGTTCCTCGATGGACACGCTGAGCTCGTCACGACCCTCCGCACGGCCGACCCCGACCTCGTCTGCTGGACGTTCATGGGCACCGAGTCGTCCCTCGATTTCTGGTGCCGCCGCCAGGCCCATGAGACCGCCGTCCACCGCGTCGACGCCGAGCGCGCCAGCGGGCCGGCCGGGCCCATCGCGGTCGCGTTCGCCGCCGACGGGGTCGACGAGCTGATCATGAGCTTCACGCCTCGAGAGAAGACCCCGATGCACAGCTCCGCTCCCAGGACCCTCGGCGTCCACGCCACCGACACCGGGCATCGGTGGCGGGTCAGTGTCAGCGAAGGCCGCGCCGAGGCCGAGCGCGGGTCCTCCGAGGGCGATTGCGTGATCACGGGTTCCGCGCCGGAGCTCTACCTCCTGCTCTGGAACCGGCTGGACCGCGGCCCCTCCGTCAATGGCGACCCCGCGGTGCTCGACCTGTGGCGTTCGGAGATGCGAGTCCGCTGGTGAGCCGGACGGGATCGAGCTTCACGAAACGCCGCTCGCCACCCATCCAGGCGATGGACGGGAAGGACAGTTCTCCGCCCCAAGGCTGCCCGTCACCCCCCGCTGATAGAGCCCCCGCCGGAGGAGCGGGGGCATAGGTGGCTTGATCGTCACTGGCGCGCCGAAGTCGTGCAGTCGCAAGGTGGTGACGGTAGTCGTGCGGAGCTGGCGCGGCGACGCCAGGGACACAACCTGACGGAGCTGCACCAGTCGCCCGAGCGGGTCCACCCAGATCGAGGTAATCGGGAGCTCGTTCGCGGCAACGCCGCACCGTGGCGCCAATCGGATCGAATAGCGCTGCGTCTCGACGCCGCCCACCTGGGCAGACCCGACCGCTTTCACGGACGCCGGGGACAAGGAGAAGAGCCCGGAGACGCCGGCCACGGACGCGAGCGACCGCAACGGGTCTTTCAAGTCGAAGGACCTCGGCAGTGAGATCCAGAGGGCACTGTGGAGCCCGACAGCGTTGGCCTCGAGGTACAGGTAGGGGCGGCCGTGGACGACTTCGAGGTAGGTCGTGTCGACCAGGGGCACCGTTCCCGACCCCGAAAGGATCTCGTGGCCATGGTCGATCCGAACCATCCGGGCCGAATCGGCGGAGAACTGGACCACCCCAATCCCGATCGACCGGTCGTCCTGCAGGGTGTTGGGGCTGCGACTCACCGAGGTCACCGTGAACCTCGCTGATCCGGCGCGCACCGTGGCCAAGGCAACCTGGGTCAGGAGGGAACCCTCAGTCGAATCACTCGGCGCCATCGAGGCCCCGAGCCACGCGACCAGGCCGGTGCCGACCAGAAGGGCTCCGACCAGCAGCGAGGGGAACAGCCTCCGCACCAGATCATCATGCCCGCGGTCGGGTCACCGCTCTCCGCGGACCGGAGCCCACTGGGTCCGGACCGATTGGCATTTGGGACCCAAGGCCGCCGACACCCGGCGGTTTGGACGGGCTGTGGAGGCAGACGCCGCCACCGAGCGCGTCTTGGCCTCCCAAAGGAAGCTTCTCGGGGAGGCCTCCGTCAAAGCGAATCAGATGGATCCCTCGCCGGTTGTCAGGGCTTCCTTCGGGGTAAAGGAGAGCGTGCCATTCAAGATCTCCCAGGCGGGGCGATATGCGGCAGTAGCACACTTGATCGTTCGTCATGGCCCGGCATTGCGATCCGGGGCAGAGGAGCCCAATGGGTCCCCCGATCCTCATGCGGAACGCGATGCAGCGCAGCTGGCCGAGGACCTCGAGTCCATGGGCCCGACCTTCGTCAAGCTAGGGCAGCTCCTCTCGACTCGTTCTGACCTCTTGCCGCCAAGCCACCTCCTGGCTCTGGGGCGCCTGCAGGACGATGTCGAGCCCTTTCCGTCGGAGCTTGTCACCGGGATATTCAAGGAAGAGCTCGGTGTCAGCATCAAAGATGCATTCGAGTCCTTCGAACCCATACCGATCGCCTCCGCGTCGCTGGGCCAGGTCTATCGGGCCAAGCTGAGAGACGGCCGTCCCGTTGTCGTCAAAGTGCAGCGTCCCGATATCGAGGTACAGGTCCGAGACGACCTTTCAGCGCTTGGCGACCTGGCCCGGTTTGTCGACCAACACACGGATGCAGGCCGGCGCTACGGGTTCGCCGACCTGCTTGACCAGTTCCGACGGGCCCTGACCCAAGAGCTTGACTACGAGCAAGAGGCGGCGCACCTCATCCGCCTTGCGACGATCCTGAAGGGTCACAAGCTGATCGTGGTCCCCAGTCCCATTCCGGACTTCACGAGCCGACGAATCCTGACCATGGAGGACATCTCTGGGCGCAAGGTGACCGACCTGTCGCCGCTGGCACGATTGAACGTCGATGGACCGGCATTGGCCGAAGCTCTCTTCTCTGCATATTTGGATCAGATCTTCGTGGCCGGCTTCTTCCATGCGGATCCGCACCCGGGCAATGTTCTCATCACCCCCGACGGGCGGATCGGGCTCATTGATCTGGGCATGGTTGGCCACTTGCGCACCGAGGTGCGAACCGAACTGGTCAAGCTGGTCATGGCCATAGCGGAGGGCAAGGGAGAGGAAGCGGCCCGCGTTCTGTGTTCCTTGGGACGCCCTTTGGACGACTTCGATCAATCTCAAATGCTGCAGCGCGTGTCCGAACTACTCGAGGGCAGCGGAGACCTGACCATCGGACGGGCCCACGTCGGACAACTGCTGGCTGATCTTTCCCGAGAGTGTGGGAACTGTGGCTTGCGCCCGCCGCCCGAGCTCTCGATGCTCGCCCGGGCTCTGCTCAATCTGGATGCGGTAACCAAGGAATTGGCTCCGGATTTCAATCCGAGCGAGGCCATTCGGTCCGGTGCTGATCGCTTGCTTACCTCTCAGATGGACCCTTCGCCCGGTGACCTGATTGGGTCGTTGGTGGACGCCAAAAACTTCGCCGAGCAACTTCCAGGTCGGGCGGGCCGGCTTCTGGACGCTCTTGCCTCGGGTGACTTTCGGGTGAATGTCCATGCCTTTGACGAAGCGGAGCTGCTCAGGGGCATCCAAAAGGTAGCCAATCGGGTCACCATGGGGCTTGTCATCGCCGCATTGGTGCTCGGCGCCTCCGTCATGAGTCACTCCTATCCGCGAGTGGCCCTCGGATGTTTTATCGGTGCAGGCGTTTGCGGCATCGCCCTCGTCGTTTCCGTCTTGCTCGCCGACCGGCAGGTCAATTCGCAGACGAGACGCCGGCGGCGGTGAATTAGGAATTGGCAGGGCCCGAAAGCCCAGCGCGAAGGGGTCGCCAATCATTCACCAGTGGACGAAGACGTTTTGACATGACCGTGGTCCACTGGATGGGATCAAGCCCACGGAGTCAGGGTGCGTTGTCGGGCTTCAACGCCGCGGTGTTCGAGCGCCTCGACGTGAACGACGGCCGGCTCTCCGGGGCGAGGAGTACCGGCAGCCCTTCGACGACATCTTCAACAAGTCCCGGTTCGAATACGGAACACGAGTGGTCTTGGGATGGCATTACACGAACACCCTTGCATCGCCAAAGGACCAAGTCACGACTGCTCTTGACGGAGTGGCGATCGGTCTGGCATCCGATCCGAGGTGCTCGACGCTCGCAGCCTGATCACGGTGGCCGAGATCACCACCTCCGTCCGGGGTCTCGCCGCGGAGGTCGACATCGACCACGTCGAGGTCGGACTGGACCGACCGTCGGTCATCAACTGCGATGGCCTTCACACCGTCACCCAGGCATCGCTCAGCGGTCCTCTCGGGCGAGTCGGGGACGACGTGATGCGAAGGGTCTGCTCAGCGGTCAGCTACGCGCTCGGCTGCTGACAAGCGGTTCGAGTACAGAGATCTGGTCTCCCTCGAAGTGGATTCAAGGGACACCATACGAACCGCTTCTGGTCCCTTCTTGGAGACTCGTTCACCTGGCCTGGTGGTGACTTGTCGAGGACACTCCGACTGCAAACGACGCCCGCTCGCCGGGGACCCCTTTCGGGGACGTCCTGCGACTGGGCGAGGGTGATCGCTAGCGAAGCCGCAGGCCAGCGTCTTGTCGACGTGTTTCGGGCGAGACCCACAGTGACGTTGCGGTCCCGTTCGACGGTCAGTTACGCGGATGACGGTGGTCGTCGAAGCCGAGTCGTTGACCAAGCTGCTTGGGTGAGGTCCCAGCGGTCACGGATCTGTCATTTGCGTTGGAGGCTGGGACGATCACGGGTTTTCTCGGCCCGAATGGCGCTGGCAAGACGACGACGCTGCGGATGATCCTGGGTCTTGTGGCGCCGACGAATGGACGAGCACTGAGGTTCGATCATCCGTACGCGGCGTTACCGCGTGTGGTACTGCGGATCGGTGCCGTGCTCGAGGTGACCGATTTGGGCCTCCGAGCAAATCACCTGGTCTCGCCAGGCGCAGGCGCGATCACGTTGATCACCTGGGCCGGCGCACTGGCGGTCGTCGGTATCGCCCTTTCCGTTCGGCAGGACATCAACTGACCCCGGATCAGTCGAGCGCCGTATCGGCTCAAGAGATGGCGGGTGCCGAAAATCTCAAATTGGTTTGTCGAATTCTCGTCGTGGGCGCTAGGCACTCGTATTCGAACTCGCCTGACGTGCGGAAACGCATTGAGACGCTGACTCGGTGTAGGTGCGAGGGGTGAGCTCACTGCGATGACACGAACCGGTCTACGAGACCGGCCGACGTATCCACCAGAAGCAGAGGCCACCAAGGACGGTGGCGAGACCGAGGAAGATCGCCAGTTCGTACCACTGCATCGGCCAATAGTGACTGGCGGGTTGATACGTGACCAACTGGTGGAACTTGGCGGTGAGGCTGGCGGTGCAGTCCCGCGGGTTCACGGGACCGTAGTTGCCCAGCGGACAGGCACGCTTCAAGAACGACGTCGTGGCCGCATGACCAGCATTGTCAACGATCTTGACGGAGTACACCCACGCGTTCGGAATGTTGACCCCCTTGGTGCTTTCGAAGGCTGAGATGACGCCAGGCGAAGTCTGATCGACACTCACCGGGGTCGACGCGGTTATGGGCAGCATCTTGTGGAAGGGAGCCATGAGGTTCGGCAGCACCCAGGCGTTCACGATCTCGCGCATGGCGACAAAGCCAATGAGCGCAGTCATGATCGCTGGCAGGAGGCGGCGGATGAGCAGCCCGGCGGTGACTCCGAGTGCAAAGCCGAACGCCGCGTAGCCAAGCGGCACGATGTCGCGGGCGCCGAAGTGCACCGTATTAAACGCGTCGGCTCTCACCTGGTCGAG